>JAOUGQ010000469.1 GCA_029865515.1 Nitrospirota bacterium | reverse complement strand
AATCGCAGGGAACGTCTCCAGTTCATTGATTTTTCCAACGCCTCCTACCATCCCACAGATCATGGATTGAACCAATGTGATTTGGGGAGGGTGATTCATGCCTGCTGGTCGGATGGAACCCTCATCACCGGTGTTGACGTCTTCCGAGAAATGTGGGAAGCCATCGGATTAGGTTTTCTTGCGCGATTGAGCCGCCGGCCCCTGATGAATACACTGCTGGTGAAAGCCTACGCCTGGTTTGCTAAAAATCGTTTGCGACTCACTGGCCGCGCCTGATTTTTTTATCCAGGGTTACAGGTCTCCTAACGGTATCCTGACCGTATTAGCCGCATGGAAGTCTCTTTATTTCTGAAAAATTGGAACAGTGATGAATAGATTTTTAAGGAAGCTCAACTCACAGACAAAAGTCAAAGGCCGAAGAAATTGGATACTCGTCTTGGAAGACCAGCTTTCAGATGAAATCGGGCCGTTGAGCCGGGAAGACCCCTCTAGCCTTGGCATAGTCCTAATCGAGTCTTATTGGAAAGCCAGGAGAAGGCCCTACCATAAACAAAAAATCGCCTTTCACTTGTTGAACCTTCGACACTTTGCCCTTGAACAAGCAGAACGAGGCATTGCCATTCGCTATCTGATGACTTCTCACCCGTTTCGAGCTACGCTGAAACCCCTTATTCAAGAACTGGGATCTTTGCGGGTCATGGAACCTGCAGAGTTGGAAGTCAGACAGGATCTTGCGCCACTTGTCCACAAGGGATTCATCACCCTCATTCCCCATGAAGGATGGATAACTTCCCAAGGGGATTTCTTGGAAGGCGCAGGCGAGCAGCCTTCATGGCGCATGGACGCTTTTTATCGTTACGTCCGAAAACAGACCGGAATTCTCATGAAGGGTGACCAACCGTTAGGCGGACAATACAGTTTTGATATAAAAAATCGAAAACCCTGGAAAGGAACACCACCGGCACCGGTGGCCTTCGGCTTTCCACTCGAACCCATAAAAGAAGAAGTGGTCCAATTCGTCGAATCCCGATTTCGTCATCACCCCGGACATGTTCATTCCGAATCCCTACCAGGCACGAAACACGATGCACTCCGGCAATGGAGATGGGCCAAAAAGGCATGCCTTCCACATTTCGGTCCTTATGAGGATGCCATGGCTCAGGAAAAACACGGTCTTTTTCATACTAGGATTTCTGCCTTGCTCAACATCCACCGGTTGCTGCCTCGTCAGGTAGTCAAAGATGTTGAAGCGTTGCCGTTGCCTCTGCCCTCAAAAGAAGGTTTCATCCGACAAGTTCTCGGATGGAGGGAATTTGTCCGACATGTCCATCGGGAAACCAATGGGTTTCGGCAACAAGCCGCTAAGGCCGTGACGCCGGGTGATGCGGGTTATACAAAGTGGGGGAACCGAAAATGGAAGGCCTCAATAAACCCGGCGGATTTAGATGGAGGAGCGCGTCCTTCATTTCTGGGTGTAAAGGAGTCGTTGCCTGCTGCGTATTGGGGAACCACCAGTGGACTGAACTGTTTGGATCAAGTTATCAATAATGTCTGGGAAGAGGCCTATTCTCATCACATCACCAGACTGATGGTCCTATCGAATATCGCGACCCTCCTGGATGTGTCTCCCCGGGAACTCACAGATTGGTTTTGGGTGGCCTATACGGATGCCTTTGACTGGGTGGTCGAACCGAATGTCCTGGCCATGGGCACGTTTGGAACCGGCCCGCTCATGTCAACTAAACCCTATATTTCTGGAGCATCGTATATCCACCGGATGAGTAATTACTGCGACCATTGCGTTTTTGATCCAAAAACGAATTGCCCAGTTACGAATTTGTATTGGGCCTTTCTTGCACGCCACCAATCAAAGCTACAAACAAACCCTCGACTCAGGTTGCCTCTAATAAACTTAAAAAAAAGAGGCCAAGCCAAACGGCGAACAGATATTAAAATTTTCAAGATAGTGCGAAAAGCATTAGGAGATAATCAAAGGCTTAGGACTCAACCCCTCAATACCATAGTTTCACCTGGAGGAAAAATAAAAACCACAGCGTCAAATTAAGTATTGCGTCAACACGGAAGTCACCACCTCCTGAGGGCTAATACCATTCGGACAGGGAACCTGCCCGGTCAGTCAGGCTTAAACGTCAGAGGGGCCTTTTCTCCTTTCCAATAACGACATTCAATTACTCCAAGCCGGCTGAATGATATGAAGTGGCGACATGAGATGGGTAGAACAAAGGGGTGCAATCCCTTTAGAAAGTACGAAG
>JAOUGQ010000468.1 GCA_029865515.1 Nitrospirota bacterium | reverse complement strand
TTCAGCCTTGCGGGTTGAGGGTATTCCGTTAATCTATTTTGGAACTGGCACCGCAGGGCTCCTCCCCCTCATGCGAAAGGCGGGAAGCGATGTGATGGGTGTAGACTGGCGTGTCCGTTTGGATGACGCATGGACAACCATTGGGTATGACATGGGCATTCAAGGCAATCTTGATCCAATGGTGCTGTTCGCTTCAGAAAAGGAAATCGAACGTCGGGTGCGTGATATTTTACAGCAAGCCGGCGGTCGACCAGGCCATATCTTTAATTTGGGTCACGGGATTCTTCCCAATACCCCCCTGCATAGCGTGGAAGTGGCGATCGAATGTGTTCGCCGGTTCTCCACTGCGTCTTCCCGGGAATAATAAATTGGGCTCCTCCCACTCCAAGATCTCCAGACGGTTTCATCGTAGACTTTTCAATCCTGACTAGCATTGTTGCTCCCAGGCGAGTCGTGACTCCATGAGGAAGACACCGTATCAAGTCGTCATTATTGGAGGCGGGATATCCGGGCTTGCCACGGCGTATGCCGTGATGGAGGAAGTCCGGAAAAATCAGATTGAGGTCCAATGCACCATTGTCGAACAGGACACTCGTTGGGGTGGAAAAATTTTGACGCATGTGACCGAAGGTTTACTGATCGAGGGTGGACCGGACTCTTTTCTCACTTCTAAGCCATGGGCACTAGAGCTGTGCCGGACCTTGGGGCTTCAGGATCAGTTGATTCCGACCAACGCACAACATAATCGCACATTTTCGTTTTGCCGGGGAGCCTTGAGGGAACTCCCTCAAGGCTTGTTGGCATTTCGGCCTCAACGAGTTGATACCCTTGTGTCTAGCGGGCTCTTATCCTGGAAAGGCATGGTCCGGATGGCTGCCGAACGGTTTTGGCCGCGGCCGAACCCGTTGTCTGCAGATGAATCCCTGGCAGGATTTTTTCGTCGACGATTTGGGACCGAAGCCTTTGATTATTTAATTGAACCACTAGTGGCAGGCATCTATGCCGGGGATGCCGATGAACTCAGTATTGAGGCCACCTTTCCCCGATTTCGCGAATTAGAACGTGAACATGGCAGCGTGATTAAGGGCATGCGGATGGCGCAGGCCAAAGCGGCCACAACTTCGCGCCCTCCTGGGGGAGCCACCACCCTTTTTATGTCGCTTCGAGGCGGGTTAAGTCAGCTCATTCAGACATTGGTTCAGCAATTAACCGAACGTGGCGTGTGTTTAACCGCGGGAGTCGGGTGTCAGGAGGTCCAACCGCCGACTCAGAAATCGACATCGTTTCAGGTCATACTTGAAAATGGTGTTCGGCTTTCAGCGGATGCCGTGGTTTTGGCCACTCCGACTTTTCAGACAGCTCGATTGCTTCGTTCATTTCAACCAGAGGCTGCCAATCTTTTAGACGGCATTCCTTATGCCTCGACAGCGACGATTTCCATGGCCTATCCAACTGAAGCCATTGGTGCGCAGATTCGGGGATTCGGATTTGTCGTTCCGCGGAAAGAGCAACGCCCGTTACTTGCGGCAACCTGGACTTCGTTGAAGTGGCCGGATCGTAGCAGGGCAGGAGAAACCCTCATTCGCTGTTATGTTGGTGGACGAGGGCGAGAAACCGTCCTTGAACAAGATGATCAGCCTCTCGTGGAGTGTGTTCGGCGAGAATTAGAAGCTATCGTGGGGATCACCACTGCCCCGAAATATGCAGAAATCCATCGATGGATTCGGGGAATGCCCCAATATGTGCTGGGGCACCAGGAACGATTAGCCCACGTGACACAATTGTTAGCCGCATGGCCTGGTGTCTATGTGACGGGGGCAGGCTTGCATGGCATCGGTATCCCTGATTGTATTCGAGAGGGCACCAAGGTTGGGCAACAATTGATAGAGGATCTGTCCCCTACAAGGGTCACACATGATTCTGGAAGAAAGGTTTCCAGTTTTCAGCAATAGACAAGGAGAGTATGGAAGAGGCGGCGGAGGAGGTCGTTCGGGCTCATGTTCTTGTCAGAGGGAAAGTTCAAGGGGTTGGATTTCGCGCCTTTACCCAATTCCATGCCAACCGCAGGAATTTACATGGGTGGGTGCGAAACCAGGCTGAAGGGGGTGTTGAATTGGAAATTCAAGGGCCTAAACGATCAATTGACGCATTCCTTCAAGCGATGAACCAAGGTCCCCCTCTCTCGCAAGTTCTTCAAATTATGGTTGACTGGAAAGAGCCAAACAGGCAAACTGAAGGGTTTAAAATCCTTCGTTCTTCCCTGTAAAGGATAAGGA
>JAOUGQ010000467.1 GCA_029865515.1 Nitrospirota bacterium | reverse complement strand
GGTCGGAGCCACGGACAAACTTTCAATGTTAAATCCCCGTCCGCTGAACAGACCCGCTACGCGAGACAATGAACCGAATTTATTTTCTAACGTCAACGAAATTATATGCTCCATAATACCCTTTTAGGTAGGCCCTAAGCCGTGATCACGGAATCTGAATCCGCCTGAGTCCCGATTCTTTGCATCGCATTGGGTTTCTTTAAGTCCGGGGGGTCGCCCAATAACATCTCATGATTACAGCCGCCGGCAGGGATCATCGGATAACAATTTTCAAATTGGTAGGTCGGGACGTCGATCACGACCGGCCCGTCAATGGAGAGGGCTTCACGAATGCCACTATCCATTTCATCAACCTTGGCGATTCTGATACCCGCTGCCCCATACGCTTCAGCCAATTTAACAAAATCAGGAACTGTCCCCAAATAACTTGAGGCATACCGCCCCTCATAAAAGAGGTCTTGCCACTGGCGAACCATGCCATGGAATCGGTTGTTGATAATGAACACTTTGACTGGCAATTGTTCTACCACCGCTGTCGCCAGCTCTTGGGTATTCATTTGAATACTGCCATCACCGGCTACACACAGGACCAGACGATCCGGGAACGCGGCTTGCGCGCCCATAGCGGCCGGCAAACCGAAACCCATGGTCCCTAAACCACCCGACGTCAACCAGGACTGAGGATTTTTCAATTTAAAGAATTGGGCCGACCACATTTGGTGTTGTCCCACATCTGTGGCCAAAATAGGATTCCGGTCGGTCGTGAGCTGATACAGCCGATCAATGAGGAACTGCGGTTTAATTTGCCCCTGAGGATCCTGGTCATAGTGAAGCGGGTGTTCCTCCTTCCAGGCATTAAGCTGATCCCACCAGGGCTTCCGTTGTTCTTTCTGATTCCCATTCACAGTGGCCTGAAGAATATTGTTCAATTCGATCAGCACCCGCTTGCAATCACCCACAATCGGAATATCGACATGAATATTTTTCCGGATGGAGGTGGGGTCAATATCAATGTGGATGATTTTTGCCTTGGGACAAAACTCTGAAACCTTCCCGGTCACCCGATCATCAAATCGTGCCCCGACGGCAATAACCAAGTCAGAATAATGCATCGCCATGTTGGCGACGTAAGTCCCATGCATCCCCAACATTCCCAGGGAAAGGGGATGGTCACCGGGGAATGCTCCCAAAGCCATCAACGTCATATCCACCGGGACTTGTGTGAGTTCCGCCAGTTCCCTCACTTCCTGAGAGGCGCCGGACAACAACACTCCTCCGCCCACATAGAGAATCGGACGCTTGGCTTTCATAATCGCATCCGCAGCTTGCTTGATTTTCCACTTACTTCCATCATAGGTGGGGTTATAGCCCCGAATGGAGACAGACGTCGGATAGTGAAACTCCGCTTTGTCCATCGAAATATCTTTGGGAATATCGACTAAGACCGGACCCGGCCGGCCGGTGGTCGCGATATAAAATGCTTCCTTGATGGTCTGCGCTAAATCTTTTACGTCTTTGACCAGGAAATTGTATTTGGTGCATGGACGACTGAGGCCAATGTTGTCCGCCTCCTGAAACGCATCGTTCCCAATCAATGCCGTCGGCACCTGTCCGGAAAAGACGACAATCGGAACAGAATCCATATACGCATCTGCAAGAGACGTGATAACATTCGTCATACCCGGTCCTGAGGTAATTAGAGCCACTCCGGGTTTGCCCGTAGCTTTCGCATAGCCGACAGCCATAAACCCGGCACCCTGTTCATGGCGAGTCAGAATCACACGAATGTCCTTTTGCTGGTGCAACACATCGAAAATTTTGAGAACCACCCCGCCCGGTAAGGCAAACATGGTTTTCACGCCCTCACGTTTTAATGCTTCTAAGAAAATTTCTGCACCAGTCACTTGCATGATTCCCACCCTTTGGTTAATAGGAATTTTAACGAGACCGGGTTAACTAAACTGCCCCGGCATACCACTCAGAAAACCCTTCAATGAAAAAGACTCCCTCTTTTTGATGGGTTTCAACTCTTAAGAGATAAGTAAACTATGGTAATCATTATGGTTTTTTCAAGTCAACAATTATTGTAACAGGGTTGATGGAATTGCGAAATACCTGAGGAAATCCCTTTGAAGTCGCCCTCTTTATAAAGACCCTTTTGGCCTCCTCATGTTCAAAGAAGACCTTCAGACCTTCGCGCAACACCATCTGTTGCGCGAATTATCCCTCATTAATTCCCCGCCCGCTCCAGTCATATCGGTGGAAGGGCGGGAGGTCC
>JAOUGQ010000144.1 GCA_029865515.1 Nitrospirota bacterium | reverse complement strand
AGTGCTGGCCTTGAAAGCGGCAACCGAAGATCCCAAGCAGCCCCATGTCCTGAATGTCCTACTTGACCCGAGTGACCGTTCCACGGCCATGAAGCGGGTTGCCCAGCGATTGGCCAAACGGATGGGGGGGCAGAAGTCCTGATTGCGCCTTTCAGAAAATCTTCGGAAATAACTGGTTTAATTTCTGCTATGCTTCCCTCGCCGTTTGGATGTCTCTCATCCCAAAAGCCCTTTTAATCCTGTAATTTTTACCGCTTAGGATATTCTTCAAAAACCCTTGTCATTATTGGTTGCGGGCCTGATCTAGGCACCCGTATAATGATCTGGTTTGAGCTAAAAATCCCATTACAGCCAGGATAGGACCTTTATTATGAGTGCCGAGACCGTAGAAAAAGATTCCAAGAATTATCCCATTCTCCGCAACCTGCAATACTCTCCACTCAAGCAAGGGGAGGAGCAATACATTGTGCTGTGGGACCCGACCGGCCTGTCTGCTGAAAAGCTGGTGTTGCCCCTGAATTTTTTCTATCTGTTTCAATTTTTTGATGGAGAACATTCCCTGGAACAGGTTGGGGCCGAATATTTGAAGAAATATGGCGAATTCATGATGCCTGAGCGTCTGACTAAGTTGGTCTCGGATCTGGACGATAAACTGTTTCTGGAAGGGGAACGGGTCGAACAGGTTCAACAGGAGGCTCTTGAGGCGTACCGGAAGTTAACCGTGCGTCCCATGGCCTTTGCGGGAAAGCAGTATGAAGCCGACCCTGTGAAGTTGCGAGCCCAACTGGATGCTTTTTACCAATCAAAGGAAGGCCCTGAACCAACTCCTTCGGAACATGCCGGTAAGCCGATTAAAGGGTTGGTGGCTCCCAACTTTGACATCAAGGAAGCCGGTCCTATTTATGCCTGGGGCTATAAAGAACTCCACGAAGGACAGGTACCTGATGTGTTTATTGTGTTGGGAACTTGCCACGCCGGCCTTGAGGGCGGGATCGCGTTTACGGATAAAGATTTTGAAACACCGTTTGGGCGGGTGCCGGTCAACCGGCCCCTGGTGGACTATATCCGGAAAGAGACCGGTGATCTCTTCTTTAAGGAAGAATTATTGCACCTTCGTGAGCATAGCCTGGAGTTTCAACTGCCCTTTCTCCAACATGCCTTGGGTGAAGAACGTGCCTTCTCTATCCTGCCGGTGCTCTGTTCCTTCCCTCCTGCGACCTTGACCGGTGGTGAGTATCAAAGCCTGTTTGAACGGGTGGATCAATTTCTGTCGGTTGCCAAACGAGCCATTCAGGCGACGGGACAACAGGTCTGTGTCATTGCCAGCGCCAATCTGGCCCATATCGGCATCCGGTATGGCGACCAGAAGCCGCCCACCGACTTTTCCTTTCATCGCTGCATGCAAACGGATTTGGAAATGTTAAAGAAAGTGGAAGAAGCCGACCCGGAGGGATTTGCCGAGTTTATTTTGAAGGAAGGAGATCAGCGGAAGATTCTGGGCTTCTCCCCCATTTTTTCGCTGTTGAAGTTGCTTGCCAATGACGAGGCCCCCGTGAAGGGGCAGGTGCTACGCTATGATCGTGGTATTACCGATCAGTTTAATTCGACGGTGACGTACGCCAGCATTGTCTTTGTGTAGCCGTCTGTTGAAAAAGCCCACCAGCTTTGTTCTCGCCTCCCTCAGATGCTCAACGTACTTTCATCGTATGTTTCGCCCCATTGTTCGTTGCGGCCGCGCTGGATGGCCTTTTTGAACAGCCGGTTAATTTGATTGAGGGGGGAATATGACACCCTTCTCAGTTGAAGAGCCAGCGGGTTTTCGTTAGATAGAAACCTGACTTCTCACGTTGGGCGTAACCCTATTCTTCAGCCCGAACGGTCATCCTCACCGGTTCCAGTGGATTGTCCCGGCTATCGCGGGGTAGAGCCACGATCTGATCCACCACATCCATGCCTTTCACGACCTTTCCGAACACCGTATACATTCGATCAAGGCTGCTCGTGTCTTGTACCACGATATAGAACTGCGACCCGCTATCGGATATGTCCCGGCTGGAATCTTCATTGCGTGGGACTTTGGCCATGGCCACGGTTCCGCGACGGTGAGGTCGATCACTCGGTTCGGGAGGGAGGCTGAATCCCGGTCCTCCTGTGCCATGGAGTTCCCGGTCCGGATGTTTACTCATGGGATCGCCACCTTGGATCAGAAATCCTGGGACGACCCGGTGGAACGTCGTGCCATCGAAAAATTTCAGCCTGATGAGATTGAGGAAGTTTTCTACGTGTCGAGGAGCATTGTCCGTGTAAAAACGGATTTCAATATCCCCGTACTCGGTGGAAATGATGGCCTTGGGATTTTTCTTTTTAAATTGCAGGGGGGGTGATGTTGTCACGGCCTCGGCACTTTAACAAGGGTTTATAAAGTTCATCAAGCTTCACGGGTATTTCAGCCAGGATGAAACACAGAAATATGTGTTGACAAGGGGAAATGAAGAAATCTGGAATTTACTAAAAACAGCGCAGGATACCCCTCAGCTTGCTGAGGGGAGGAATGCGCAAATCTGACTGGACAACACCTTTGGAAGATGCCCCACAGCTTGCCGGGGAGAGCTTCACTGATTGCCTGCTGTTAATTCTGGAATTTCTCATCGGCGAAGGATAGGTTATTCGTTTGCCAGCGTTTCAACCGGCAGAAGCCCCAGGGCATGTACAACCCGAAGGTGATGATGGTCAACACCATAATCAGCAGCCAATTTCCAAAAAAGCCGATCCCGGTGCCATGAAATGCCAGCTGGCGATTGCTGATGAAGGTCTGCTCAGAAATCCATCGTTGTTGGGCTGAATAAGCCCAGGGGAAAAATAGGCCAAAAGTGATGACGGTCAACACCCAGGTCCAAAGAAAAAGCCATAAACAACTCAATCCTGTCCCGCGAAAATCAAAATGATGTTGGTTCATGTTTTCCTCATGCGAAAGGTTGTTACGGAATACTCGACAGAATATCACGGGGTGCCTGGTTTCTGAATAAGCCATTCCGAGGTCTGAAGGCCTTGAAAAACATGTAATTCCCTTTGAGGTTTGAGGGCAGCAAAGGCTCTGTGCCCATTTTTTTTAGGCGGGCAAGCAGGATGTTACACGAGATTCCCCATGCCTTTCCTTTTTGCATTCTTTGGCGAATTTAGATGACTTTGACCGGCCCGGAGAGTTGGAAAAATCGAACCGTGGAGTGGTTCCTGCCAATCTAAGGATTGACCTTCCTGACAGAGTCATACTAGCGTAACAAATGTCACGGGAAATGGGGACAGCCGAGACCGTGAAGTGTGTCCCTCATTGTTTTCATCTAGTCAAAAGGAGGACATCATGAAAACAGTTGCCGTCGTTCTCTCAGGCTGTGGATTCCTGGATGGAGCCGAAATTACGGAAGCCATTAGCACCCTGATTGCCATTGGGCAACAGGGTGCGACATACAAAGTGTTCGCGCTCAATAAGGACGTGCCGGAAACGAATCATCTGACTCAGAAGCCAACGGGCCAGAAACGAAATGTGTTACAGGAGGCTGCCCGCATTGCCAGGGGGGACATCCAACCGTTAGAAAATTTGAAAGCCCAGGATTTTGATGCCCTGGCATTTCCGGGTGGATTCGGCGCAGCCATCCATTTGTGTAATTTTGCCGAAAAGGGCAGTGAGGGGCAGATCGATCCTCAGGTTGCACGAGTGGTGCAAGAGTTTCATCACAGCGGTAAACCCATCGTCGCAATCTGTATCGCGCCGGCCATCATGGCGTTGGCTTTGGGGAAGAAAGGCGTGAATGTGACGATTGGCGAGGATGCCGGAACCGCTTCGGAACTGGAAAAGACCGGTGCCAAGCATCAGAAGTGCGCGGTGGAAAAGTATGTTGTGGATCACAGTCATAAAGTGATCACCACACCGGCTTATATGTATGGCACGGCGAAACCTCATCAGATTTTTGAAGGTGTCAGTGGTGCGATATCCGAACTGATTAAAATGGCCTGAATAAAAAAGGGATAGGCTGCCGAGCTTCCTGGAGCCAGGTAGAGAATTAACCAGGATGACAAGGCACAGAAAGTGTGGATTACTCGACCGACACCTCAGCGTTCACCAAATGGCAGTTGATTCCAAATTGGGATGTTCTCACTTAGAGGAGGTGAAGATGGGACCGACAAAAGTCATTCCAAAAGAAGGTGCCCTGTACGAGGTCAAAGGCGGTAAACTTGTTCAAGACGGTCTTTCGACACGAACGGAACAAGAGGCCTATGCGGCGCAACATTATATTGCTCTGCCTGTTGTTGATAAAGCCGGGAACCCATGGGTTCTTGACGGCCAACCGGTGTTTTGCCTTCATGGAACGCAATATGAAACAGTTGATGATCAAAAAGTCCATTTGGCTCGATGTCCCGATTGCGGGGGAATGGGAATCCGGGATGACGAACCGTTGGTGGAATCGGATTGTATTCGATGTGTCCAATGCGGACATGAGTTTGATGCCAGACTGGAAATGATGGAGACCTGAAGAGTTCGGGTTTATGTATTAGCTGGAGAATGACACCATGGCGACAATTTTACCGTTTCGCGCCCTCAGGCCCAGGCCTGAGTTGGCCAGTCAAGTAGCTGCCCCTCCCTATGACGTGGTCTCGTTGGAAGAGGCTCGTCAGCTTGCCGATGGAAATCCGTATAGCTTTCTTCGCATCAGCCGGGCGGAGCTGGAGCTTTCTGATGGGGTTGATCCCTATTCCACCGCCGTGTACGAACGAGGTGCGGCCAATCTGCAGAATCTTATACAGCAAGGCATTCTGGAGCAGGAAAAACAGCCTTTGCTCGGGGTCTACCGCCAGAAGTGGGGACCACACGAGCAGACAGGTCTGGTGGCCCTGGCGTCCGTTGACGAGTACGATCGAGGGATCATCAAGAAACATGAGTACACCAGGCCGGTGAAGGAAGCTGATCGCGTCAGGCTCATTGAAGCCCATGAGTCTCAATCCGGTCCGGTGTTATTGTTCTGCCGGCGGACGGCCGCTTTCGAGCATTGGCTGAAAGGCGTTACCGGCACCAGGCCGGATGTGCACTTCGTGGCCGACGATAAGGTGGAGCACACTGTATGGAGTGTGCGGGACGAATCCATCGTTCAGCAGATTGTGGAAAACTTTCGCGATATCCAATCCCTGTACATCGCCGACGGACACCATCGTTCGGCAGCAGCCAGTCGTGTGCGTGCCGCTCGTCAAAAGTTTGGAACATCAAACGAGAGGCAACCCGAAGACGGGTTTTTGGCGGTGATTTTTCCGCACGACCAACTTCAGATTCTTCCGTATAATCGGGTGGTTCGAGATTTACACGGTCTCAGGCCATCAGAATTTGTTGAAGCGGTGACTCGTCACTTTGACCTCCAATCGGTCACGCTCCCGGGCGCTCCGCCTCCACTGGGATTCGATATGTATCTGGAGAGTCGATGGTATCGGGCCACACCGAAACTCTCAGAAGAGCAATTGGCCGAACTTCGAAGCGATCCGGTTCGCGCATTAGCCGTGTCGGTATTAACCGAGCGGGTATTGGACCCGCTATTGGGAATTACCGATCAACGGTCAGATCCCCGGATTGATTTTGTGGGAGGAGTGCGTGGGCCGGAAAAGCTCGCGGCAATGGTAGACTGTGACGACTGGTCCGTCGCGTTTTGGTTGTACCCCACAACCGTAGACGAACTCATGGCTGTGTCGGATGCCGGCTGCGTCATGCCACCCAAAAGCACCTGGTTTGAACCCAAGTTGCGGGATGGCCTGTTCGTGCACAGGCTAGGGGACAAATAAGGCTGCTTCCCCCCAGATCAAAAAAAGGAATTTAGAAAAGTCACTAGCGGCCAGATCCAAAAAAGTTTCCAAGGTTTGTCATTTACAAGCGATGTCCAATGTACAGTGGGAAGTAAAGACGTTTCAGCAATTGACCGTCGATCAGTTGTTTGAAGTGTTGCAGTTGCGGGTGGATGTATTCGTCGTCGAACAACAGTGCCCCTATCCTGATTTGGATCGTTTCGATCGACACCCAGAGACACGGCATCTGTCAGGTCGTGATGAGCGCGGGCATCTGATGGCCTATGCGCGGATACTTCCGCCAGATCTGAGGTATCCTGAGGTGAGCCTGGGGCGGTTTGTGGTGAAGGCGGCCCCGCGAGGCAAAGGGGTTGGCCACCAACTTTTACGCACCGCTCTGGATGTAATACACAAGTGTTGGCCCGGGCGTGGGGTCAGAATCAGCGCGCAGGAATATCTTTATGGGTTCTATGCGCAGTATGGGTTTACACGGGTCTCGGATATGTACCGTGAAGATGGCATCCCTCATGTTGAGATGTTGAAGGAATTCCACTGAGTTTTCTGACTATTCGCTATTTCGAGCACCGATGAATACACCACTTCTAGGTGAATTATCATTCGACACGTTTTTGAGGGAATACTGGCAAAAGAAGCCTCTCCTGATCCGCAACGCTCTGCCAGGCTGTCAGTCTCTTATTGCTGGAGATGAATTGGCGGGGTTGGCCTGTGAGGCAGATGTGGAGTCTCGCCTGATCATTCGTGATGCTTCCGGCGAACGATGGGAGTTGCAACATGGGCCATTTTCAGATGAGACGTTTCTGGCCTTACCAGACACGCACTGGACCTTGCTCGTGCAGGCTGTTGATCATTGGGTCCCCGAGGCGGCGAAATTTCTTCAACAATTCAATTTCATTCCGAGCTGGCGCATTGATGATCTGATGATCAGCTATGCCAGTGATGGGGGTGGTGTCGGGCCTCACTACGACAACTACGATGTCTTTCTCGTTCAAGTCGAGGGCCGGCGTCAATGGGAAGTCGGCGGCCTGTTTGATGAATGTTCCCCTCGTCGTGCTGATACCCCTGTGACGATCCTGTCGGATTGGGAGCCGGCACACCGTTGGGTCCTTGAGCCAGGTGATCTGTTGTATGTCCCACCCCGTGTCGGTCATAGTGGCATTGCGGTCGGGGATGGGTGCATGACGTATTCGGTAGGGTTTCGGGCCCCGTCTCACCGGGAAATGTTGCAGGACTTTTCGGACTATGTCGGGCGTCAACTCAGTGAGGACGTGCGATTCGCGGATCCGGATCTTGTTCCACAGGATAATCCCGGGCACATGACGGCCGAGGCATTGCAGACTGTTCACCATATCCTGCGCCGGTACGTAGACGATCAAGAGATGCTGGCTGAATGGTTTGGCCGCTATATGACTGTGCCGAAATATCAGGA
>JAOUGQ010000466.1 GCA_029865515.1 Nitrospirota bacterium | reverse complement strand
TGGCGGTCGACGCGGTCTTTGATTCCTGGTTTGGCGATCGTGCGGTCACGTATCGAAGGCTCTATGATATTCCCGACGAATGGGGAACGGCGGTGAACGTGCAATCCATGGTCTTTGGCAACATGGGCGATACGAGCGGGACAGGGGTGGCCTTTACCCGAAATCCTGCCAATGGAGTCCCGGTCTTTTTCGGGGAATGTTTGTTGAATGCCCAGGGAGAGGATGTCGTGGCCGGTATTCGAACTCCATTGCCGGTGGTGGCGCTGCAAGACACATTGCCGGGAGCTTACAAGGATCTCATCAAGACCCAGCGTATTCTGGAAAAACATTACCGGGACATGCTCGATCTGGAATTCACGATTCAAGAGGGCAAGTTGTATATGTTGCAGACCCGGGTCGGAAAACGGACGGGGATCGCTGCGGTCCGGATTGCCGTGGATATGGTTCGTCAGGGGCTGATTGACCGGAGAGAAGCGGTCAAGCGCGTTGCCCCTGAACAACTCTCTCAATATCTGTATCCCATTTTTGAAAGTAGTGATGAAGCCAAATTTCAGTCGGTCGGCAAAGGGCTCCCAGCAGGTCCGGGAGCGGCGGCTGGACGGATTGCTCTCACCCCTGACCGAGCAGTGGAACTCAAGGCAAAGGGGGAGCGCGCGATCCTGGTTCGGCATGAAACGAGCCCTGACGATATTCATGGAATGCATGCGGCGGAAGGTTTTCTTACGGCCAAGGGCGGGATGACCTCACATGCGGCCGTGGTGGCCCGTCAGATGGGAAAAGTTTGTATCGCCGGCTGCGATTCCGTGGAGGTGTTGCCTACGGGGAAGGTCCAGTTCGGGACTCTGGTGTTGGGCGAAGGTGACTATCTCTCCTTGAACGGGTTTACCGGGCAGGTGTATGCAGGAGATATTCCGGTGGTGGATTCTGAAGTGATCCAAGTGATTCAAGGAAGAATCGATCAAAAGGATTCGGAAAAATACCAGTATTTCTCGACGATTTTGAAATGGGCGGATGTCTTCAGAAATTTGAAGATTCGATCCAATGCGGATATTCCCGAGCAAGCTCACATCGCACGAGGGTTTGGGGCCGAGGGCATTGGGCTCTGTCGGACCGAGCACATGTTTTTTGCTGAAGACCGGGTGCCCATCATGCAGCAAATGATCCTCGCTTCCTCCAGGGAGGAGCGGGAATTGTATTTAGAGCAGCTTCTGCCTCTACAACGCCAGGACTTCATCGGACTCTATCGGGAAATGAAGGGATTTCCGGTCACGATTCGGTTGCTCGATCCTCCGCTCCATGAATTTTTACCCAAACGAGAACATCTGCTGGTTGAACTCGCGAAGTTAGAAGTGACCAATGGAGATCCTCAAGTCATTCAGGAGAAGCAACGGATATTGGATCGAGTCGAAGAGTTGCACGAGTTCAATCCCATGCTGGGACTTCGTGGGTGTCGCCTGGGGATTACCATGCCGGAAATTACGCGCATGCAGGTTCAGGCCATTTTTGAAGCAGCCTGTGAAGTTGCCCGGGAAGGAAAGAAGATTGTGCCCGAGATTATGATCCCGTTGGTGGGTATGACCTCAGAGATGAAAGCGCAAAAAGAACTCATTCAAGAAGTTGCCCAACAGACCATGGCGCAATATGGCATGAAGTTAAATTATTTGATCGGCACGATGATTGAGCTGCCTCGTGCGGCGGTCACCGCTGGTCGAATTGCCGAACATGCTGAATTCTTTTCATTCGGGACGAATGATCTGACGCAAACGACCTTCGGGTTTTCTCGAGATGACGCAGGACCCTATATTGGTTTTTATATGGATCGCCAGGACCGGTGTCCGGTCTGTCAGCGGACCAACGTGGATTGGAAGAAAATGGTGTGCCGGATGTGTAAGGCCACAATTGACAAGAAAGCCGAAAATATCCTGGAAGCGGATCCCTTTGCCGTGTTGGATCAAGAAGGGGTTGGGGCACTTATGAAGTGGGCGATTCAGGAAGGGCGGAAGACTCGTCCGTCTATCAAATTGGGCATCTGTGGGGAGCACGGGGGAGAGCCAAGTTCTGTGGCCTTTTGCCATGCATTAGGCCTGAATTATGTAAGCTGTTCGCCCTACCGTGTGCCGATTGCCAGGCTCGCGGCGGCTCAGGCGGCGGTGGCGGTGCTTGAACAAAAAGAGAGTCAACGGCAGACCCGTTCCACGTTCGGCACCACTCGAAGCGCAGCCTCAAAGTCGACAGCTTCTAAAGTCGGCGCCTCAAAGACAGCCAAAAAGACTTCATCAAAAA
>JAOUGQ010000143.1 GCA_029865515.1 Nitrospirota bacterium | reverse complement strand
CCTGAACGATTCCGCCGGTTGCACCTGCTCATGGGCGATTCGAACATGGCGGAGGAAGCCACCCTGTTGAAAATGGGCACGACGGGATTGGTCCTGCAGTTGATCGAAGAAGGGCATGCCCCGGAAGGATTGGATTTCGATGATCCCGTTCAGACGTTGCGCGCCATCTCGCGCGACCCTCAGCAACGGTGGATGATCACCCTCTCAACCGGCAAGATTCTTTCAGCCCTGGATATTCAGGAACTGTTTTGGGAAGCCGCCGCCAAACATTATGCCGGACAGGATGAGGAAACAGACTGGGTGCTGGCGCATTGGGAATCCGTGGTGAAAGATTTACGAAAGGGCTATCAGGCGGTGGTCGGTCGTGTCGACTGGGCCTCCAAGCTCTGGTTGTTGGAGAACTTCCGGGAAGCCGAGAAATTAGCGTGGGATGATCCCTGGTTGAAAAGCCTGGATTTGGAATATCACAATGTGGATCCGCAGGCTGGTTTGTACCATGGTATGGTGGAAGAAGGGCAGGCACCACGTTTCACGACCAATGACCTCGTCGAGTTGGCAAAACATCATCCCCCACGCAACACCCGGGCGTTCGGGCGGGCGGAAGTCATCCGGCATTTGGCGAATAAACCCTGGCCCGATCTGGATGATGAACATGAGGACCGGCAACATCGTCGCATCCCGCCCTATGTCATCAACTGGTCGGTCTTACAGATCCGGGGAAACCTGGTCTTTGTTATGGCTGATCCCTTCCGCACCTACGTCCAGGAAAGCCAGGCCTACTGCGGAGAAGCAGCCTCGCGTTGATGAATCCAAGGTCATGGGAAGAGTGGTGTGCTTATCGTCGTGATCTTCCGGCGCCGCAAGCGCAAGGTCTTGATTTGAAGAAATCATTTGTTGTGAATGTTGTTGGGTCCTCTTCTACCTGGTAGAATCCTTTAAAACATAAGGTCTTCACGCTATGGCTCACCCACTTTCTTCCATCAAATTTACCTACGAGGATTATCTCCTGTTTCCGGATGACGGGAGGCGGCATGAACTCATTGATGGAGAACACTATGTGCCCCCTTCGCCCGTCACCAAGCATCAAAAAATTTCAGGAAATATTTTTGTGATTCTGGGAACCTATATTCGGAAAACAAAAATCGGTCATCTCTTTGCCCCACCAATGGACGTGGTGCTTTCCGATCTGGATGTCGTGCAACCCGATCTGCTGTTTATCTCCAATGCACATGCCTCGATCATAACAGAAAAAAAACATCCAAGGCACTCCAGATCTGGTCGTCGAGATTGTGTCGGAGTCTTCACGCAAGACAGATGAAATGGTTAAACGCAAACTTTATGAGCGATTCCGGATTGCGGAGTATTGGATTGTCGACCCTGAATTGGAATCGATCAAAATTTACCGTTGTTCTGACAAGGGCTATTCCCGCATCGCTGAACTGAGCGTTGAAGCGAATGATACCCTCAACTCTCCGCTTTTTCCGGACTGGCAGCTTCCCCTTGCGAAATTATTCATTTAGCACAAACCGTTCTTGATCACTTCGATTCTCTTCCTATCTGGCTATCGACATTCATGTTGATTCCATATTCCCCACCTCGATTGATCGAGGGTGAAAGGACCAAGAGTGGTAGTCAGAGGTGAAGGAAATTCCAACCGGCGGCACACAACACGAATCTTCTTTGGTCTAGGGTAAAAATTTTTATCTTATGAGTACTGTTGACAGTGACAACCGGATTCCGAAAACGTGGTTCCGGAAAACCCTTTTTAGGGAGTAAGGTCCTATTATGGAAATCAAAGTCATTCGGGAAACTGTAACCAGAGAGGAGCTGCGAGAAATGGCCAAGCAGCAGTTCGGCGACATGGTCAAGGCTGTCGTTGACGTCGAACAGGGGACTATGGCGATTGCCGGCGAACTCCATTCCGACGAGGAGGCGATCCTCTTAGACCAAGGTTCATTGCAAAAAAATTTGTGGGGGATCAATCTTTATCCGGACAAGCCGTTTGAGGAATGGATCGAGTTTGATTCGATGATTAATGTCCGTCCATCCTGGGGGAATCGCTCTCGATATGTCGAAAGTGCTGAGATTCGCGAGTCGGTGACCAGGATTGTCCATCGATTGGTGGAAGGTTGAGCGTGTCCTATCAGCATGCAAATCTTGCGGCAGGAAAGTGGCGCACTATGCCCTTGGTGGAGCAGTTAGCCAATGTCGGCAGTGAGGTAGGGCGCGTTTCTCGTTGGAAAGAAAAAGATCTGCAGGCCTGTGAAAAGGCTTTCACCCGGGCACTAGAACTTCTTGACCTGACGATACAAGACCCTCGGTGGCAGGGACGCCGAAAAGAACTGACACGAGTGCGGGAAGTCCTCTGTGACGCGATGTCTGGCGGCAGTGTATACGGAAGCGACCTGGCCGGTCTCGATCAGTACTTCCTTCATTTTGCCGTCGCCGCCCGGTCCAACCGGTAAGATCCTTCCCAAGGAACACATCCGCAATCTCATATCCGTCACCAAAATCTCCACACAGGATTCTCAGTAGGTACAATTCAAAACATCAGCCGCTCAGACGCATTGCATATTTGAAGAGACTCAGCATTGCGAGACCGGTAGAACCGTGATACGGTGACCGCATGACCCAGCTGGCCCAGAAGCTCGACAAAAAACTCGCAACCTGGCGGCCAGAGGTAGCCGCTCAAGTGGAGCAGATCGTCACTGACGTGATCGAGTTGGCTGACACTGACGCGCTGGACCTGCTGCCTTCGCGGACCATTGTGCAAGAAGTCCTCGATACCCTTGATGAACATCAAACCAGGTGATATCTGGTTGGCCGATCTTGGGTTGACCGCGAAACCCCGACCCGTTCTCATTGTCTCCCCTCACGATCCGGAAGCACCACGTGCGCTTATCACTACGTCCCGCTGACGCCCAACACCGGGGCAGTCGCTATGAAGTGTCCTTGGGACACCTCCCGCTTCTGCAACAACCTTCCGTTGTCAACGTCCAAGGGATCGGGTCTCTGGTCGAACCACAGTTGGAACGAAGGCGAGGAGAGTTTTCCCGTGACACCATGGCCAAGGTCAAAGACGCCATTCGCTTTACGCTCGAACTCTAACCCTAACTTCCCCCTGTGCCTCCCGCAGGACCAATTGTCTTTCTAGCAGCCGAAGTTGTCAGGCTGACACCATGGGTTTGATCCACGACTTCACGAAGATCCTAGCTCAATCAGGCTCAACATTGACTCCCGACCCCTTTGTTCTTGCTCCCTGCAATTCTCCTCCTATCGGTTGGATATCGACATTCATGTTGATTTCATCGATCATCCTGACCAATTTCCACTGATCTCGAAAAGCAAGTCTCACGAATAACGGCCCTTCCTCTCCATCTCCCACAGAGAAGTCTCCCCTCGTGCATTACACAAGCCTTTGCCCAGGGAGCAGTGAATTGACAATTGCCCACGAATTTTTGATCCGTCGCGTAACCAAATGAACAACAGCCAGTAGACTATGCCGGGTACCGCCCTCTGTCATCAATGGGTCGGTCTTACAGATCCGGGGAAACCTGGTCTTTGTCATGGCCGATCCCTTCAGGACCTACGTGCAAGAAAGCCAGGCCTACTGCGGAGGACCTACCTCTTTCTAAGCACCACAAACGCGATCCCTCAATCTGGGAAACTATTGACGTAGAGGGTATCGGTGGCCTAGCTTAGTGGGTGATGGAGACAGATCCTTCGACTAGTAATCAAAGATTGGCGACGAAAGCGATATGAGGTGAGTCCGACAGTATTCCGAGGAAAGGGATTTCGTTTTTTCTTTTTCTCTCGTGAAGAAACGCGTATTCATATACATGTTCACAAGCAGAATGGTGAAGCAAAATTTTGGATTGATCCGCAAATTACTCTTGCACAAAACTTCGGGTTATCCGAAAAAGAATTACGGCAAGCAGAGGAATTGATCAGGGAGAATCTCAATGGAATCAAAGACGCATGGTTCAAGCACTTCGGAAGTTGAGGTTACGAATATTTCTGGGCACGGTTTTTGGGTTTTATTCGATGAAAGAGAATTGTTTCTCCCATTCCAAGACTTCCCGTGGTTTAGAGATGCTCCGGTCGGAGGAATTTTAAAGGTAGAACGGTTAGGTCCGAAGCACCTGTACTGGCCTGATCTGGATATCGACATTCATGTTGATTCCATCGAAAATCCTGACCAGTTTCCACTGGTTTCGAAAAACCAGTCCGACGAGTAACGACTCTCCATCTTCACCCTACAAAGAATTCTCCCCTCATGCACTATATTCTCGACATCTGTTATCGGGAACCCATTCATTCTTGGCATCACGACCAATTCAGAACGTCAGCTGTTAAGATGCATGTCATTTTGGAAGAGGTGCAGCCTTGCGGGACCGATAGAAACGTGATTCCGTGGCTGCATGACTCAGCTCACCGAGAAACTCGACAAAAAACTCGCAACCTGGCGGCCAGAGGTAGCCGCTCAAGTGGAGCAGATCGTCACTGACGTGATTGAGTTGGCTGACACTGACGCGCTAGACCTGCTGCCTTCGCGGACTATCGTGCAAGAAGTCCTCGATACCCTTGATGAACATCAAGCCGGGTGATATCTGGCTGGCCGATCTTGGGTTGACTCCGAAAACCCGACCCGTTCTCATTGTCTTCCGTCACGATCCGGAAGCACCACGTGCGCTTTTCACCTACGTCCCCCTGACCACCCAACACCGCGGCAGTCGCTATGAAGTGTCCGTGGCACACCTCCCGTTTCTGCAACAACCTTCTGTTGTCAACGTCCAAGGGAAAGGGTCTCTGGTCGAACCACGGTTGGAACGAAAGCCAGGAGAGCTTTCCCGTGACACCATGGCCAAGGTCAAAGATGCCATTCGCTTTGCGCTCGAACGCTAACTTCCCCCTGTGCCTCCCGCAGGACCAATTGTTTTCTTAGCTGCCGAAGCCGACAGGCTGATACCATGGGCTTGATCCATAAACTCCACGAACACCCTAGCTCAATGCAGCTCAACATTGACTCCCGACCCTTTTTTCGACCCATTTATTCCTCACAACTGAAACGGTAACTCGTTCAGGGGAGCGAGACATGATTTTGTGGGGAGCCGTCAGACTAGGACTTCTTTAACCCACAATAGCAAGGGGGTTGTTTAACGCAACGGCAAAAGCGTGGATCAGTAGAAGGACATTCAACTTTGCCTGCCTCGCAATTAGCCGCCTTTCCCTCTGGGCAACTAATAGAGCAAGTATCACAGTACGATCCTCCTGGAGCGGTGCAGGCCGCATGGATTGAGGGCAAAACTGGACCCAGCAAAAATCCTTCGCCTTGCGGGTGAAGCTGAATTTGAGAAGTTGCTTCTTGTGGAGTTTCTTTGTCTTTCAATGACAATTCTCCCTCCCCCCCAAAAGAAAGTTGAGTAATCATTATAATCCAGGAAATAAAAATCAATGTGGCCCAGAGTTTTTGAATTAACACATGTATGCCTCCTTTAATTATTTGTGGTTCAAGGGAGTGCCATTGTATTTTAGGCGGGGAGACCATCTTGTGCGGTCATGACCCGATACCCAAGCCATTGCAGCCGGCTTTCAAGTCCCAGCAGAATATCGGGGTCGTCATCGACAACAAGGATCTTTGTTTCCAATGAAACCCCCCTTGGGAAAGATAAGGAAATTTACCCTTGTTTTTTTTAAAAGATTAAGATCTGAGTGGTTTCTCTTTTTTATTTGATTCAATGAGAAGCGATCAATCGAACCTGAGTTTTTATGATGTCAGGGGTGGGCTTAGGAAATTGTTTTGCACTAGAGTGCATGGTGAGCAGAATGAACAATAATGCGAACTTTTTGATTGTCTGGATCCTTTGACTGGATTTATGTCAGGTGCTTCGCATAGCTGCTTCGAAAAATCTTAGTAAGAGCGGGATAGTGGGCAACCTCTGATGATTGATTCCTACCCGAGGTGTGAAAGGGAACGGAAGTAGGCGATGGTTTTTTCGATGCCTTGCTCCAAGGTCACCTGGGGTTCCCACTTGAGCAGGGTTTTGGCCTTTTCGATATTGGGGCGGCGTACTTTCGGGTCGTCTACGGGGAGAGGATGATGCGTAATTGTGCTGGATGAGTTGGTGAGCTTGAGGACCGTTTTGGCAATATCCATGACCGTGAGTTCTTGTGGATTGCCGATATTGACCGGGTCATGAATGGAGCCCAGGTTGGCTTGAGTTTTTCCAAAACGCACAGAATCCTGGAATTGTTGATTTTTGCGAAGTTCATCTTCCGGGGCCTGGAGGAGCGCTACGATTCCAGCAACCAGATCATCAACGTAACAAAAGCTGCGGGTCTGGTTCCCTTCGCCGTAGACGGTCAGGGGATGGCCCTGTAAGGCTTGCACAATAAAATTGGACACCACCCGCCCATCCTTGGGGCGCATGCGCGGGCCATAAGTATTGAAAATTCTAACAATTCGAGTATCGAGGCCGTGAAATCGGTGATAGGCAGTGGTTAGGGCTTCGGCAAATCGTTTGGCTTCGTCGTACACTCCACGCGGACTAATGGGGTTGACATTGCCCCAATAGGATTCCGGTTGTGGGTTGACTAGTGGATCTCCATAGACTTCGGATGTGCTGGCCAGAAGAAACCGCGCCTGTTTGGCCTTGGCTAATCCCAAGGCCTTGTGGGTACCTAATGCTCCGACCTTCATGGTGGCGATGGGAAATTCCAGATAATCCTGTGGGCTTGCCGGTGAGGCAAAGTGCATGACACCATCTAAATGACCGTCGACATGTAGATAATCGCAGACATTATAGTGGATAAATGAGAACTTGGGGTGCCCCATTAAGGTGGAAATATTTTCGGTCCGGCCGGTAATGAGATTATCCAGGCAGATGACGGTATGCCCCTGATGGATGAGGGTTTCGCATAAATGACTTCCTAAAAACCCGGCTCCGCCCGTGATGAGTATCCGCATGCAGTTTCTCCTTTTCTGTATTCTCGCTAAATGGTGGTTCGAATCCTTGGTAGATCTTGTCCAACGCACTAAGGGTATTGGATAATGAATCTAAAGTCTATGCCATTTTTATCCCATTCTCCCTTTTCTTTTCCTCTGTCTCGCCGGGTCTTGTTGAAGCTCGGGGGGCTGGTTTCCTTTGGCCTCGGCTTCCCTGGATGCGATATGGGTTCCATGTTTGCGGTGCCTCCACGGGAGACGGTGTATTTTACCCCAACCGATAAATTTTATACCGTGAATTTTATGGATGCCTCCTACAATTTTACGCGCGATTTG
>JAOUGQ010000142.1 GCA_029865515.1 Nitrospirota bacterium | reverse complement strand
GAGATCATCATGCGGATCAAGGAAATGGTGAAGGCCGGCGCCATTGATCCTATCCCCATTTATATTGATTCGCCCCTGGCTTTAAAAGCCATGCAAGTGTTTCGTCGTCATCCCGAGTGCTATGACAAAGAAACCTACCGCACATTCACGTCCGAGGGGGATCCCTTCGCCGCCAAATATATTCGTTATGTCTCCACGGCTAAAGATAGTAAGGCTCTTAATTCCAAGAAGGGCCCCTTGGTGATCATTTCGGCTTCGGGCATGTGCGAAGGGGGACGGGTCGTTCATCATCTCAAACATGCCATCGAAGATGAAGCGAACGTCATCGCCATGGTGGGATGGCAGGCCGAACATACGCTGGGACGAAAACTCCTGGAGGAATGGGATACCGTGCCAATCTTCGGCGTGCCAACCCGCCGGAGAGCCAGAGTGGTCCGATTCAATGGATTTTCTGCGCACGCGGATCGAAACGACTTGCTAGCCTATGTCCGTGCCATTCAACCCCTCCCCCAAAAAGTGTTTGTCGTCCATGGAGAAGAACGGCAATCTTTGGCCTTTGCCATGACTCTCAGAACTGAATTCCCTGGCATCGAAGTGGAAGTCCCCCGACCGGATTCCACACACGACGCGTAACTTTATGCCCGTTTACCCCCTCCCCTCTTCCTTGCTTTTTATCTCTTGTACAATCAAGACGATTCATCCCATTAGTATAAAGGAAGAAGGGCGAGGAAATTCTGGCAATCTTCGCAGATCAAGAATGCGCCCTTTGACTCCCTTATCGTTTCTTCATGAAACCCGTCGAAAAAGCGCATATTTTCCGGTTGCGTCACTCCATTTACCAAAAGCGCTAACTCATGGCTGCCCCTGAAGGTTTTCACATACAAGACGGGAGATGCGTCGTCGTCTTTGCGTATGACGTGGGAGCCTCCATCCAAATCGAAGAAGCCGAACAGTTGATTACGGCAACCAAGGAACGAGGGCGGATTAAACGAAAACGGCCAGCCCCAGAGTACTTCGACTATCACCCCCCGCCTCTTCGTATCACTCAAGAACTGGAGCCGGTTAGCCTCGGAACTCACCAAACGCTTCGGGCTGTCGAAACCGTGCTCTATGACTTCGGCGCCATCATGGTGACCTACCAGATTCCACTGGCAGGACCGTTTGCATCCCTGCTTCCGTTAAGTGAAGCACTATATGAAAACTCTCAACTGCTGGAAGGTGCACACCGGCATGTTCAGTCTCTCCTGAAAACATTGGGGCCTGCGGTTGAAAAACCCGATCTTTCCGCCTTTGTGGAAGACTATGCCATTTTTCATATTTTCTCGACACAACCAGCATTGGACCTGTCGCAATTTTTGCTGCAGTACGGGGCATTCCTATCTCAAATTCTTCGCTGTGAGTCTCAACCACTTTCAGAACAGGAAATTCGTGATGCCACCGCTACCCAAGTTACCTTTGGAAAACAAGACCTCACACTCATTGATTGGAATGCCGCGCTGATGATCGGCCAAGAGATGGATGACGTGCAAGCCGTCCTCGAATTCGTCAATGTGGAATTAGTCGAGCGGCGATTTCTCGACCACCAATTAGACGAGGCTCTCGATGAGGCGTATGGTACCCTCACACGGGAAAACCGTAACAGGTTCCGCTGGCCGGGAACATTGGATGCGAATCTTCGTCGAATCGCACGATTACAAATGGATAGCGCGATGTTATTTGAACGGGTGACCAACACCCTGAAATTATTCGGCGATCAATATCTGGCCAGAGTGTACCGGCTGGCTTCCCAACGATTTCATTTGCAGAGCTGGGATACGAGCATTCTCCGCAAGTTGAACACGCTGGATAATTTGTATGAGAAGATGGCCGGTCAAACCGGCAATCGACGTATGGAAATTCTTGAATGGATCATCATCATCCTCATCGCCATCTCCATTCTCCTTCCCTTTATCCCGGGGTTCCCCGGATATTGAGTGCTCCACACGCATTTGCTCCCCCTGCCGAGAAGCACCCATCCATCCTCGCGTGGATTGAGCGGAAAAAGGGCTAGCCATGTCGGTTGCAATCTTGTTGACGCTCCCAAGAAGTGCACCAGAAAATTGATTATTGCAGGGTACCCGAGCCCAAGATGAAGGAAGGAAAAAGAGGGAATGAAGTCTCAGGAAAACTTCGGGTTCACTCTAAAATGATGCGGTCGTCAATATTTCGAATGAGCCGGGCGCGACCATCCTTATCCATATGCGCTTCAATCCAGTCACCCACATGAGCCGGGCGGTCAATCCGCGTATTTTCATCAACAGGGAGTCTGACCTCGGTATGATTTTTCATATGCACGACATAGGCCGCCCCTTCAATTTGAAAAACCTGCCCCTGCACCGTTCTCATCGCCTGATCGGTCGGCAGAATATCTTGTTCAATTTGTTGGTATCCTTTGGTGCCTTCCACAATGCCAAACCCGATATCCGCTTGCCGCCTGTCCACTTCTATGGATGACGTCCCACACCCGGCAAGAATCGTCATCAGGATAAGACCAAAAACCCCACTCGAAAAATGGTAGAAACTCATGACGTTCCCCCTTTTCTTATCAGATACACATGCCATATGTTTTTCATCCTATCATAATAGACCGAGGTGTCCAGAAGAGGTAATGGCTAACAAGCCTTTCCTCAATCTCAGATTATTCAGGCCCATATTGATCTCGTCTCTCTTCCTCGCATCCTTCTCTGTCTTTTTCAAAGTTTCATGCAAGAATTCGTTGACGTATCCTCAATATTCTTCTACCCTTGCGGTAAAAATTTAAAAAAATTTCCTCACACGCACTTCAGCGGCTATTGAATATTGCACATATTTTCGCTTTTCATCAGCATATGAGTGATAGAAACCAACACAAGGAAAATAAGGGAGTGCTCAAAAAGGCTCGTCCAGGAAGGACACGAATTGCCTGGTGCATCCCGAAGAGGGCAACCATTGTTGGACGGGCGGCGCGTACGGAGGAGGACGTGAGGGCGCACGACGCAAAGAGCGTCAAGTCTGTGCGCCCGAAGGCGGCCAAGAGGCGAGAACGCCGCTGGCGGCATTGATCAACACTCTCCTTCAAGCCCGTGACCGCCTTCATCCCAATCCAACACCAAACGTACCCTGTTGGTCGGTATGGTCTTTTGCTGATCTGTCAGGCCGTAAATCCCCCAGGGAAAACCGAAACAATGCCTACGGTGAGGCCGGGAATGAACGCGGACGAGGGCCAAACCGTCGTTCTTTCATTGAATGAATATTCACTCTCTTAAGTGAGATCAGGAAACTTCGATCCATGCTTCAAGATTTCTGGCAAGAAATTCTCACCGTTTGGCAAACAGGCATTTTGAGCACGAACCTGGGCGCCATATTCATGGCATTAGGAGTGTTCCTGACATTCTTGTTTGCCCGTCGAATTTTCTTCCGCCTCTTTTCCCGTACCTTAAAAAGACTGGCCGGACGGACCAAAACAGACATTGACGATCGCGTCCTGGAAGCCCTTGAGCGACCTCTTGAATTTACCTTTGTGATTATCGGCCTCTACATTTCCGGACAAGTCGTCTCCTTTTCTCCCGCATTGGAAGCAGTGTTTGGACAAATCATCCGGTCCCTGATTGCCTTTACCATCTTCTGGGCTATTTTTCGAATCCTTGATCCCCTATCGATCCTGCTGGATCGAACCATCACACTATTTGGCAGCCCAAGCATGCACGAGACCGTTAAAGGATTTTTCGTGAAAGTCGGCAAATTTGTCGTGGTCTGCTTAGGCGCAGCCTCGGTCTTCCAGGAATGGGGATTTAATGTGGCCGCTCTCTTGGGCAGCTTAGGTCTATTGGGCATGGCAGTCGCACTCGGCGCCCAGGATCTCATAAAAAATATGTTTGCCGGTTTGACCATCTTTCTGGACCGCATGTTTGAGAAAGGCAATTGGATTAAATCGACCGATGTGGAAGGCACCGTCGAAGAAATCGGATTCCGGGCTACCAAAATTCGCCGTTTTGATAAAGCCCTTGTCACCATTCCCAATTCCAAGTTGGCCAGCGAAGCTCTGATCAATTATTCCCGGATGACCCAACGGCGGATTTACTGGAGTATCGGTGTGGAATATCGAACCACCAAAGATCAACTCCGCGATATTATTCACGATATCGCTGACTACCTGCATGCCAGTCCGGATTTTGAAACAGACCCCGAAAAAACCAAAACATTCGTCTACCTGGATTCCTTCGGCTCCTCCAGTATCGATGTGATGTTGTATTGTTTTACAAAGACCATTGAGTGGGGAGAGTGGCTGGCGGTGAAAGAACGACTGGCCTATACCATCAAAGACATTGTCGAAAAACATGGGGCCAGCTTTGCCTTTCCTTCCACGTCGCTCTACGTCGAAACGCTTCCATTCGGCACACCCGAATCTTTCACGCCTCCCAGTTCCTCACCGCCTCATTCCTCATCGACCACCTAAGTTCGATCTTTCCCCGTGGGCGATTGCACAGACAGATTGCCTCTGTCCCTAGATTTCCTAATCCCGACAATGAGATTGGTGGCAACTTTTGCTGTAACGCCTCAAGCACCTTAGTAGATGGTTAATAACCCGACTCTCCTCTTCATTAGGCATGCCTTTTAAGCCTCTCATGGCCCCTTACCAAAGGGGCAGCTTAATTTATTCAAAATAGGATTAGGGAGGGCACCTAAGCCAAAAAACCTATAAAATACCACATCTAGACTACCTCTCCTTTTCAAGTATGGCCATTCAACGGATCAATTGCTTGCAGTTCTCATACGGTAACCCCGAAGCAAGCTACGGGGAATTGAAGTCTTTAAAGGTCAAATTAACTCTTTCTCTTATTGATGGAATACGATAATATTGTGTCTCCAGAAGAGAGAAGAATATGTTGATTCTTCCTAACTGACTGATTGAAAATCAAATTAGGCTGCCCACCTAACAACAAAGGAGACGTGTGATGACAGAATCAACTGCAGCGATGTTTTCAGGCCATGCCACTAATGGCCGTGTGCTCATCGTCGATGATGAACCCGATGTTCGGAAGGTCGTCCGGATGACACTCGAAAAAGCCGGGTATGATGTCATCGAAGCCGAAGACGGCGAAAAGGCTATTCAGGCCATCAATCAAGGCGAAAATCCCTTAACGTTAGACGTGGTTATTTCCGATATCCGCATGCCGAAAATCAATGGCGTGGAAGCCATTAACTATTTTCAACAACAATGGCCACGTGTCCCCATCATCGTACTCACCGGCTTTCCAGACATGGAAATGGCCACCGGCTTTCTGAAAAAAGGCATCGTGGATTATCTGGTGAAACCGGTTGAGAAGGAAAAACTGATCGGCGCCGTTTCCAAGGCCATCCAACAGCGGGAAATTCATCGCTTGTAATTGATTCCATCCAGCCTGTTGAGGATCCTGGCTTTCTTGCCAACTGAAAGGGGCTTGTTCCCCGATGAGGAAGACAGAGATTTCCTAAACCATAAAGCCCTATCTTCCGGATAGGGCTTTATGGTTTATGCCCGTCACATGGCCTGAGGATCATCAACATGACTTGATAGCCTGACATGCAGTCCTCTTCGACACCGAGGAAGGGTTACCGTGACCGTCTCCGATTCTCACTCACACATTATTATCTTGGGAGCCGGCAAGGGCGGCACCGCCCTCCTGGAATCCTTTCTCAATCTGCCGGGGGTTCGTGTACTGGGAATCGCAGACAAAAACCCCGCTGCCCCGGGCCTCAAACTCGCCCAACTGCATCACATTCCTACCTCACAGCATCCATTAGACCTTATACAAAAAAACGACATTCACCTCATTGTGAATGTAACCGGAGATCCCACCCTCCCAGCCTTGTTACAGCCCTATACGAATCCCGGCACAGAAGTCTTAGGCGGTTCTGCCTCGAAAGTTCTTTGGGAACTGATTCAACATCAGATCCATGTGCAATCGCAATTATTTCAAGCTGAAAAGTTAGCCGGGTTTGGGACCTTCGCTTCCGGGATTGCGCACGACATTAACAACCCCCTCTATGTCATTCTTGCGATGGCCGAGGCCATTCAGGAGGAAACCGATATCACCGAAATTCGCCAACAGGCCGTCAGCATTCACGAGGCGGCGAAACGCATTCAGACCATTTCTCAGGACATTACTCAATATGCCAGAGCCTCAAGGAGCCAGGAATTCGTTCAAGTCCACATTGACAAACAGTTGAACGAAGCGCTGAAAATTGCGCGTTTTGCCACCAAATTTCAGGACATTACCATTGACAAGCACTGTCAGGATGGCCTGGTGATCTACGCCAAACCGGAGGAAATCTTACAAGTGTTTGTCAATCTCCTGACAAATGCCATTCAGGCCATGGAGGGGAAAGGCACGTTAACCCTCTCCACAGAGAAGCAGGATGGCTACGTCCACGTTGCCATTACGGATACCGGATGCGGAATCCCTTCTGAAAACCTTCAGAAAATTTTCGACCCCTTCTTTACGACCAAAGCGGTGGGAAAAGGCACCGGCTTGGGCCTCTACAATGTTCGTACCATTGTGAGAAAATATCAAGGGGAACTGGAAGTGGAGAGTGCGATCGGAAAAGGCACAAAGTTTAGATTGGTATTTCCCTGTTTCCCCTCCAACTAACAAGGTGGCAGATGGAAGCCGCAAAGGTTTCAACCAAGTCCGAAAAACGGAAAAAAGGCCTCACAAGGAAGCTGGTTCTTTCCATGCTTCTGGTGGGGGCTCTGCCACTTGTGATCGGACTTCTCTTAGCCTTTTTTCAAGGCACGCAGGAAATTCGTGAAGTCAGCGGAACCAGCTTTGAGGCCCTCGCGACAGAAACAGCCAGAAAACTGGATCTGGTCGTTGCCGATGAGTTATCTCGAACCGCCCTTTTGGCCATCAATACCCATATCATTCAGCTGCTGGAAACCCGCCGCGATGCACTCAGTGAGGTCAAGAAGAATGCGCTTGCGCCATTATTGCAGCAGGAGAACGAAGCCTGGACGAACAAAGATTCCGATTTGCTTTCGAAGATCAGTGAGGGCCCTATTGTCCAGGAACTCCTACGACATGTGGGAGGAACCTATCTTGATGCAGGATTTCCTGTCCCCGTCATTACCCGCTCCACCACACGCAGCCTGTACCTCACCGATAGTGCCGGGCGCCTGGTGGCCAGCCTGGATGACAAGGCCCCGTATCTCAATGCCGGAGAGAACTGGTGGAAAGGCGCCTTTCATAATGGAGTCGGACAGCCCTATATCGGCCCGATCCAATTTGACGCTCAATACCAGACC
>JAOUGQ010000141.1 GCA_029865515.1 Nitrospirota bacterium | reverse complement strand
CATGAGTCACCTCGGCTGACCATCACAAAAAACCCTAGCATTCTTGGGTCGGCCTATACGAGTGTCCCTTGGACAACTGCCCAGTTTTAAAATGGCTGTTATCCAGGAAGGAACCTTATTCCAGACTCCAGACGCAGGCGGGCTTTCATAGCAGGCTATTAAGTAATTGAAATATTACGACTTTTTATCCGAAGGAGAGGAACAAAGAGCTATACGAAAATTAATAAAGGAGTGTTCAAAAAGACCTGGCCAGCTAGTCCGCAGCAACTTTGACGGGCGGAGCGTACGGAGGAGTACGTGAGAACGGCCAAGGGGCGAGAACGCCGCTGGCAGCCTTTTTCAACATTCCCACTATGAAGACCAGCCGGTCAGGACAAGCTTTCCAATCATGTGCCCTGCTTCAAGCTTGGCATGGGCAGTTCTTAGATGAGCCGCGTTGATCGGGGAGAGGGTTTCGGTCAGTGTGGATTGGATCATTCCCGCGTCAACCCAACAGGCCACCTGGGTGAGCAACTTGTGTTGTTCCATCATATCCTCAGTCTGGTACATGGGACGCGTGAACATGAATTCCCAGGCGAAATTCACACTTTTCTTCTTAAGAGCATTGAGGTCCACCGCCTCGGTGGTATCGACAAGGCAACATATTCGACCCAGCGGTCTAATGACTTTGCACATCTGGGCCCAGTGTTGTTCAGTACTGGCATTATTGAGAATGTAATCCACCATGGAACAGTTCAAGCGTTGAAGTTGATCAGGAATGGATTTTGTATGATCAATCACCTCATCAGCGCCCATTTTCCGGCACCAGCCTTGGGACTCCGGGCGCGAAGCGGTGGCAATGACCCGGAGGGTAGCAATTTTGGCGATTTGAATGGCAATTGATCCCACTCCTCCTGCACCACCAATAATCAAGATCGTTTTCCCCGCCGATTCGCCTTCAATCGAAATCCCCATCCGGTCAAATAATGCTTCATAGGCCGTAATGGCGGTAAGCGGTAACGCCGCCGCATGGGCCATATCAAAAGACCGTGGCTTCTTCCCCACGATGCGTTCGTCCACGAGATGGTACTCGCTATTGGACCCGGGACGGATAATGCTCCCGGCATAATAGACTTCATTGCCAGGTTGAAAGAAGGTGACCTTGGAACCGACAGCCTCCACCAGGCCTGCGGCATCCCAGCCCAAGACCCTCGGGAAGGCTTCGTGATCATCTGGGCCCTTGGAGCGCCGTATCTTGGTATCCACCGGATTGACGGATATCGCTTCTACCCGCACCAGCAGATCCCGCTCTCCTGGTTCTGGCCTGAGCAGATCCACATCTTGTAAGGACTGAGGATCCGTGACGGGAAGATAGCGAGTCAGTCCAACGGCTTTCATGCCATTCACCATCTACTGAGAACTCAAGGGAGAGTCCCGATTGTCTTCAAGAATGACCCGGTGGAGCAGGGCATTGTTTGTAGCAAACCACTCCACCTGGACCGAGGACTTCACTTCATCCTGTTGAACGGTGATTTTTCCAAAATTGCGGTAGTCGTCGTTAAAATACTCAAATCGTGGCTCTCGATTGGAAATTTTGTAATTCATCGGGGCAGCCAGTGGACCGAAAATAAATTCCTTGCGATCCGGGAAGCCAGACACCCGGCTCATCGCTGCATGATGCACGTCTCCGGCTAGAAAGAGCACGCCCGTGATGCCCTTCTTCGATATAAATTCCAGGATCTCATCACGCTCTTCGGAATATTCTCCCCATTTATCGATTCGAGGATCGGAAAACGGGACTGAGGAGACAATAAACTTAAAACTGGCGGATGAAGCAGCGAGCTGTGTCAATAACCATCGTTTTTGGGCCTCTCCCAACATGGTATTGGCTGCCGGATTCCGATATTGGCGGGTGTCCAAGAGAAAAAGTTCTACCGCTTTGCCCCAGCGGAATGCCCGGTAAAGCCGGGTAGGGTCTTGAGCCTGCCGGCGAATGGGCCAATAATCCAAAAAGGCTTGGCGACCAACGGGCATGAGGGGATTTGTCGAGATGAAGTCACTATCAACCTCATGATCATCCCACATCACATATACACTGGTTTCTGCCAAAAGCCGTTCGGCAAATCCATCCCGGTTCTCCACATATTTATTCCAATAGTCGGATAATTCCCGCGCAGGGGTTTCTTTATCCCCGTATATGGTGTCCCCCAAAAACACAAAAAAATCGGGGTTCGCTTGACGCATCGCCTCCATGATCGAAAACGGCTGAAAACTATGTCGCGTATCCCCTCCAATGACAAACGTGACGGTCGCGGAATCCTCCGCGAGAGGAGCTGTGACAAACCGGCAAGACCGTCCTGGACGTTTTCCCGGGACCAGGCTCCGATACACATACCGTGTTTTCGGGGTTAGGTTCGTCAGGGGAATGTGAGCGGTGAAATCTTGTTCCGGAGTAGTCGGGACCGATAGCGTTTCTTGAAAGGTGGACCACAGGGGGTCGGTCGTGTATTGGACTGTCACATCTTGAGGTTCAGTGGTTTTCAGCCACACCGTGGCTTCATGTGGCGTCACATCTCCTGTCGCACACTCAAATTCGAGGCCTGTCTGATCCGAACTATACGGGGACTCGATGGAGACACACCCTCCCAACAATCCCCAAAGCCCGAAGAAGAGCACGCATCCTTTCATCTTGGTCGTGGCAAGTACCCCGCTTGGTTCCTGTTTCATTGATAGAGTGCATCCTTTTAAGGTCTTCCAATCGGTAGGGATACCGGTGGTGAATAATAGAGATATAGATCAGAAGGGGATCAAACAGGGTTTGGATTATATCCGGAAACCCTCCAGTACGCGATGGGCACCTCGGACAGAATCAAAGGGCAAATCCCTGTCTTATTTGCGCCCTTGCTCCAGCAAAGAATACAATTTAGCAAGGCCCTCTAAATTACCAGGACAAGAACACAATCCCATGCTACCGATTTCCCTTCTCCTCATCCCATTGCTAGGGGCTTTGAGTTCAACTTCCTGGGGAGAGTCTGCTTTCCCTTCTCAGTCCAATCACCAACCTTCCAACTGGGTGCAACCTGTGGCGATGAATTCGACCCCGTTTTCCTCGATTCAACCACGTCCGAAGCTTCCGGTTGAACCGGATGAATTCGACCCGCGGGAAATCAAGGCCTATTATGATTGGCGCAACGATATGTTTTTCAGAGAGTTCGACCTGACCGGCTCAGGATCCGTCAATTTCATGACGGCTCGCCGAACCTACAAAGTCTGGCTCGACGAGTTTGGCACCCCCGTGGTACTGACCGTTGGCGACCCGGTATTTTTTTGGATTGATTTGAATGGAAACGGCAAGTTTGAACAGGAATTGGGTGAGATGTTCAAGGATTCCTATGAGGATGGGGTAACCGGCAATGAAGAACCCTATGATAATAGTGACCTTCAAGAACCTGCGGGTCCCGGCCCCCAATGGAACCCACCACCGCAAGGTGGCTTTAAGCAACCACCCTGCGACTCACGACTCGGGTGTTGATGGTCAAGACACCCCCTGACAATTTACTTCTCCTGCTGTCCTTCATTCATTCACGAACTGAAATCCCACCTGCAAGTCTCCTCGGGCTTCGATGGTGACCTCCTGGCGCTGTTCCCCCAGCACTGGATGTCTGACCAACAACGTATACGTTCCCGGCTGAATTTCGTCAATCGTGAACCGGCCTTCCTGATCGGAAATGGCAAAATAGGGGTTGTCCACCACATACAACCAGTTCTGCATGAAGTCATGCCTATTACAAATGATTCGAACAACGACACCGTCCTTCATTTTGTCTGAGGGAAATACCCGGTCGATTTCATCACGAGGCGAAAGGTCCTGATTATGAACGGTGCGCAGAATTCTTCCCTTGGTATCCTTAGACACAAAGGAGTGCAGGACATGCTTGATCATATCCTGGTTCTGAAAGCGCACGGCTTCATCGGCCGCAATCACACCCGTAAAGGGGCCAAAATTACAACCTTTGGTCTTGACCTGGAGGCCAAGAGAATTTCCACCCTGATATCGAAATTCCCCTTCGCCTGGTAAATTTCCTCGAAGAGCCTGCATCGGAAAGGGTTTCCCTTTTTTCACCCCTTCCAGTACGACAACAGCTCCGGTTAGAAATCCATTGTGAGTCTCCACTTTCAGCAGACTTCTTTCCTGTCCGCAAATTTCCGGATTCTTTTCCACGGTAAACCGCAGCGGCCCTGGGGGGTTGCCGGAAAAGGTCACTTGTCCATGAATAGTTCCGCCATTGTGAGCCTCCCCCACCTCATAGGCGTGAGTCAGGGTAACTCCCGTCATTAGAAATACACTTGCCAAAAACACTATGATGTGTCTTTTCTTCATGGCCATTCTCCTTTATGAAGAGGATCCATTCCCCTCTCCCGATGAGGGAATACCCGGTTCTTTTACATGACGATTTGCCAGCCGACCCAAAAAGACCAGGCTTGTCGTAGTTGCGGGCCGTCGAGATATTGATAAATAGGCGCACCGGCTTCAACGTTCAGATGATTTTCGAGGCCCCTAAACTCCGGAAAAAGAATATTCACACCGCCCATAAGGTCCAGCCGTTGTCCTCCCTGAAGTTTCGGATAGGCGGTTGGGACAAGAGGGGTTTGTGACGCTCCAACTGTTGTTTGGAGTTGGCCGTCTTCTCTCTTGATGTTGTACCACTGCTGCCAGTTCAATCTTGCTGACGTGCTGATCCATTTTGCCCAACGGTATGCCCCCCAGGAGTTCACCTGATAGCGGTTGCCCTCTTTGTAGCCCTGCTGATTGTATCCGATACGAACCGTCCCAAGTGCCTGAAACCCCCACGAAACATCGTTTCGAACCCCCGTATAGGTCAGCCCGGGCAACAGATCAACCGTTCCGGAACCCAAGCGCATTGGATAGGGCAGGAGCGAATTGTTCCCCAACGGGGTGTTATCGGTAGGATTAATATCCCCGGTCGGCAGCGACACACCGGTATTCAAATGGAACCGATGGGCACCGATGCTGGGCGTTTCGAATGCGTACAATCGCCATAAGGCTGCCAACTTAGTATCTCCGAATCCGCTGGAGTGAGTCGTAAAATTGGCCCCGGCTCTGTTTTGATGCTCCATCTCCTTCATAACGTAGGGCAGCATCGCCATCAGGGTGACCGTATCATTTAAGCCATACATTGCACTGAACATATGCATCTGAGTGGTCATGTTTTTTGGAGTCACCGCAAAATTTTCTCTGCTCGGTGATAACACGTCATTGATGGACAGGTTGTCGGTCCCATTCCGCATCTTGTCCATGTACATATACATATAGCGGTAGGTAAACATGAATTCACCCTTGTTATGCGTGTGATCTTGCATCACCCCGATTGGCGCGTGAGAATCAGGTCTTTCAGCCTGATAAAAATTCCCGATGATCAGCCGTTCGCCTTTTTCTTCTGCCCGCTTCCCTAAAGATTCCTCCACCCCGCCCATCAAACCATCTAATACGGCTCCTTCAGCCGGTGGGAGAAAACAGACTAATCCATAACTTCCCATGAGGAGTCCAAAAAGTAGATATCGAATACCTCTCGTTTTCATTGCGTGTGTCCTTTTGCGATTAAACATTATTGCGCCAATCCGGCTATCAGAAAAATAATTTCCGATCTTATCTCCCAATACGGTTCTGTTGAAAAAAGCCGCCAGCGGCGTTCTCCCCATTTTTCCGTGCTCACGTACTAAACCTACGCTCCGCGCGTAAAAACGGTTGTAGCCTTGCTGGACGGACTTTTTTGAACCGACCAGGAGCCTTTGATAAGAAAATAAGAAATCTAATCCTGGGCAAATTTGCCCTTGAAAATCTTTATTATGCACCACTTCCAATACAACAAACTCGGTTGAGAAAAAGGTCTTTCTCAAAGAAAAAAGCCCTTACTCCCAAACACTTCGAGCACGGACTAATTGAATCTTAAGCTCAAATGCCCGAATGACCGGTGATAACAAAAAAATACAGAGAGAAGGGAACTACAGGTTGGAAGGCGGAGCACGAGAGACCGGAAGAATAACGAGAAATTTTTGAGGAGTGCTAGGACGCCAATGGTCAATTATGAGTAGAGACTCAACCGGGCCGTCCACCAACACCTGATCGGACTCCATGGTTTGCCCTGCGGCACAAAACCAGGTGCATAGAAGGGTAGCATGGGTCGATTTATGGTGTTGAGAATGATGTTGGCTGTGTTCAACAGCCTGGGCGGTGAGAACACCGCTTACTAGCAGTAAACAGGTAACCAGACAGGCAACAAAAAATGGAGAAATACGCTTCATCTTGATGATTCGGGATATTTTCAAGACTCCTAACTTCTTCTACTAACAGATTTTTGCACCTCTCTTCAACCCCATATTGTTTCGTATTTTCCTACACATCTCTTTTGGTGGGACTCAGAAAAGATGAATTGGAAAAGATGCAACCAGAACTTAGAGTTTGCCTTTCCCAACTGACGAAACCATCCCTCCGAAACAATCGAGAGTGATCTACCATTCCTTGGTCAGGTTCGAATACGTTGCGAGGAGTTAATCCACCCCGATTCTGGGCTCCGAAACACTTCCAAAGTACACAAGAAGATCTCGGGCGGAAACCAACCCGACCATTTCCGGCCCATCACAGACAACAAGATGACGAATGCCCAGGTCACCCATCATATCCAACGCATCGTGCGAAGTTTGTGTCAATTGGATGGTGGGCAGGGGTGTGGTCATAAGGCTTCCTACGGTGGTGCGATCAAGATCTTTCTTGACTCCAACTGCCTTATGGACAATTGCCGTATCAGTGATGATTCCAACAGGGGTTCCATCCCGTTCGACCAATAAACTCCCAATTCCTTCTTTCTGCATTTTTTCCGCAGCCTGAGTGATTGAAAAACCTTCCGGAATGGTTTTCAAGTTCTTCTGCATAATTTGAATGAGCATCTGTTGTCCCTCCATCGTAGTTTTGAAACTTTTTTTATTATAACAATTTCTCCAACATCTTTCCTCCAACTTCTTAGTCTTTTTTCATTCAGATCAAATACAAATAGAGACATTATAACCGCCAATCCCAGGAACGGGATCAGACTTCCCGAGACCTAAAACCATCCCAAAAGCACAGGAGAAAACATTCGCCGATTATTGTCCATTCGAATCTGGGATCCCAAAATGGGCATTCTTCAAAAAATTATTATCTAATTGAAGAAGTTTTTACTAAGTTCAATTTTTCTCTCAGACATTCAAACGGGTCCCTTTAACCTTGAACGCCTGGCGCATTTTCGTCCACGGAACAACATTTCATGGAATCCTCTAGACCCATGGTCTCTTGAGAAAT
>JAOUGQ010000140.1 GCA_029865515.1 Nitrospirota bacterium | reverse complement strand
ACCGGTGAACAAGACTACGAATTGTTTGCACCGGCTGAAGCGCTTCCCTCTCTCTGGTCTCATCTCCTGAAGGTGGGAAAAGAAGGAGGCCTTCAACCAGTCGGAAGGCAGGCACTCGAGACATCCAGGATTGAAGGGGGATTGGCCCGACTGGGACCGGACTTGAATGAAAACATCGTCCCGCCTGAAGCCAACCTGGAAGGAATTGCCTTTAGTTTATCAAAGGGATGTTATCCTGGGCAGGAAGTCGTCGCCAGGATGGATACCTACGGATCTGTCAAACGACGAATGGTGGGGTTGGTTATTGAAACGGAAGACCAACGATTACCAGCATCTGGAGCAAAACTTTTTAGCGGAACACGTGAAGTGGGATGGGTCACAAGCTCCACGTATTCCCCTCTGGTCAAAAAACCAATCGCCTTGGGGTTTCCGTTACGAGACTTTACCCAACCCCATACCAAACTGGAAATAGAAATTCAGGGCCGCCGCTTCCCTGCGTCTGTCAGCACTTTGCCGTTTACCACCCCTCCATGACGATTCCGAGATTTCAGGAAAAATCTCCCTGCCCCTGAAAAGCTCTCAGGCTTTTTCGGGATGCCGGCCGTGTGAAACTTTCTCGGCAAAAGATAAGACAGCAGGGCGTTGTTCGTCGTTGAGGGCTAAAAGAATATGCGCCTCATCCCCATGCATCAACCGTAAACTGAGAAACGATTCTTCCGTGCGTTTTTCTTTATTGTCCCAGGTCCCATCAATAAGTTGGATTTTATCCAAATCACAGCAGGAAAAAATGTCGTACCGGAAATACGAATCCCCGATGACCATATCGAATAGAACGTTGCCCGACGTCATGACCACGACGTTAAAACGACCTTGATCCTCATACCCTTCCGGAAGAAATTCATTAATATGCAGAAGCTGAATCTTACGACCTGCCAACGCACCTTCAATCTTGGTTGCCAACGCCGGATAATCGATTTGAAGAGCCCGTTCATCCGGACCCGTTGCGCGCAAAGCCGCGTCTCTCGTTTGTTCAAAAACATCTGTAGCAGTCAACACAAAACACTCTCCTTTCTTCAACGACACTGACGATACATGCCTGATGAGCTAACTTGAACCGGGTGCCTACGATACCCGCCATCTGACAGAGAAAGCAAGGGAACGCGGTCACCCTACTAATGGGATTCACGTACAACTCATCTGGTTGGTGCCATTGATTGCCTTCTCGCCTCGCAGTTCGGCATACTTCGATTCCAGCATGCTGCTCTGAGAGAACCAAAGGAGGACCAGGTCATGAATACTGATTCGTGTTTAATTGGTGGGTGTACCGAACCACTATACGCCCCTGCAGGAACTCAGTCCTTGTGCAAGGAACATTTTTTACACTTTGTCGCTTGGCGCAAAAAAAAGGGAGGGCTGGGTATGTTTAAAAAATACAGTGCCATGAGCATGGAGGAGCGAGACGCGATTGTTGAAGAATGGGCGCAACATATTTTAAGTCCGTCTGCCTCCTGATCTCATCCCCCACCACCTCTTACACCTCAATCTTGTTGATCAGAGACTGTCTCTAACCAATTCCCTGTTGATACCGACAGAAGGAGAAGAGATGGAGACCTTCGGTATAGAATCAATAGGACGAACAGCATTTGCCGGCTAGCAGCAGAGAGGCGTACCGAACTTATTCCATTAACGGTGATCCGTGATGATGAATCATTTTCCATTCATCGCCGATCCGCTCGAATAAGTTGGTCGCCACCACCCGGCTATTCTGCGGATTTTCCCCAACCCGGCTGGTGATGTTTTCGGTACAAATCACCCACGCAACATCGGCGGCAACTTGCACTTGTAATTCTGTCAGTTCGAATTCCATAGAAAACGTATTATTGAAAATAACCACCCAAGAGTCCCTGACTGCCGGCCATCCGACCCGAATACTCCAACCGGGGTGAATACAAGTCACATACTCTTGGTGAGCCCATATCGAATCCATAAGAGCGACATCCAGCTGTTCAAACGCCCGATAAAATAACTCATTCATGTGCGTGACTTCTTCAATCCGTTCCTTCAACATAATACGCTCTCTTTCTCTGTGTTCGCCTCTCGCCGGGTTACTTGGTTCTCACGATCACGGCGCGGGATTGGCGATCAACCAGCCAGACCCCGAGCAGAATCAATCCTATCCCACTTATTTCTCTCATGCCAACGGGCTCTCCCAAAATTATCAGGGAAAAAAATAATGCGGAAACCGGAATAAGATTGCCAAAAATCCCGGCTCTCGAAGGGCCTACCCCCCTGACACCATGCAACCAGGCCTGTTGACCCAACGCTGTGGCAAACACCATAACGTACAGGAGCGCCATCCAACCAGAAACTGGAACAGTCTCCATTCCTGAACCCAACACTTTGTGATTGATGGTCAACAAAGGAATTTCAAACATCAGAGAGACCATAAGAGTCGTCCACGTCACGGTCAACGGAGAAAATCGTTCCATCGTTTTTCGACAGCCAATCGTATACAGGGCCCAACTGACTAAGGCAGACACCACCAGAATCCCCCCGAACAGTGGATTAGAACCAACCCCATCCACGGCGCTGCGCCCAGTAATGCTCAATACTCCCAAAAACGATACAAAGCAACCAAGCCAAATAACACGAAGGGAAACATCTTTCAGGATTAAAGAGGACAAAAATGCGGTAATTGCCGGACTTGCCCCAATAATGATGCCGGCTGCCCCTGCCCCAATAAATTCCAGCCCAAAAAGTATGAACAGGTGGTTTCCTAGAACCCCCAACCCCAATAGAAAAAAGTTCCGCCAGTCTTTTCCGGAAAAGGAGGGAGCGCCTTCTTCCTTCCATTTCCATAGAGGAATAAGGATCATTAATGCCCCTATCCCTCGAAAAACAGAGGCTTCCACAGGGGAAAATGGGCCTAGGGCTACTTTCTGCGCCACGACTGATCCTCCCCAAACCACAGCTGCAGTCGTGAGGGCGGCATAGGCGGAGAAAACCGAAGATGTGGAGTTAGCCGTTTTCATAGGGAGGCAAGAGAGAAAAAGGAATAGGCCCAAACCGGGGAAGTATGTCAGACAAATTTTTTCTAAATCGAAAACATCTCGATTAGGTATTATGCCGACTCCTCATACGCCTGCACAGAGCTATTCATTCCCATTTGTGAATAGCTGGCTTCCACATCCGAACATAGTGCCTCGCTGCTATAACAATCGCTCATATGTTCGTCAAGGTCAGACCACCCACCGCGACCAAGGAGCAAGAGGAAACCAGAACTTCCCATCATTGGGTCCACCGGTTTTTGTGAAGAGATGCCCAGCAGCCCTCCATCGTGAAACCGGTCCGAATGGCTTATCTGATAGGTCTTCTGTACGGTTGACGCCTAGAAATTTCTATCGTTAAAATCTCGCAAGTGTTTATTTTTTTTGAGTCCTAATACCAGAGGAAATTTTGCAAATTTCCTCAAGAATTATGGACGATGGTTCAGTACAAATTGACATGACGGATTATCTGCCCGCTAAGGAGGAATTATGTCGTTGCTAATCACTGAAGAATGCATCAATTGCGGTGCCTGTCTCCCGGAATGCCCCAATGAGGCAATTTTTGAAACACGGAGCGCCGCAGAAGAAAAAGGCAATAAAGTTGGAGAAGGACAAGGAGAGGGAGACACGGTATATGTCATTACCTATGAGCGGTGCACAGAGTGCGTCGGCCATTTTGACGAACCCCAATGTGCTGCTGTTTGTCCGGTCGACGATTGTTGCGTCCCTGATCCAGCCATCCCTGAGACAACTGACACCCTACTGGAAAAGGCCAAACAACTGAACCCCGACAAAGAAATTGATCCAGCGAAAGTTTGGAGCGGCGTTCGAAATTAACAAACCCTAAAAACCGGTTTCTACAAAAAAAGCCCCTTCCTTGAAACCAGGAAGGGGCTTTTTCTTTGAGATTCCAGAAAGGGACGGGGTTCCCTTTGCTGGGGATTGAGTGTATCAGCCCACCTCTTCTAACTCATGCAGGCGAACAGCGATCAACTTCGAAACCCCAGGATCTTCCATCGTCACCCCAAATAAGGAGTTGGCAACTTCCATCGTTCGTTTATTGTGCGTGATCACAATAAATTGAGACCGGTCCGCCATTTGCCGCAAAAATTGACCAAACCGAACCACGTTGGTTTCATCTAATGGTGCATCCACCTCATCCAACACACAAAATGGAGAAGGCCTAATCAAAAAGCTCGCAAACAGAAGCGCCATCACCGTCATCGTTTTTTCACCACCGGAGAGCATGCTCAGATTCTTCAAACGCTTGCCAGGAGGTTGGGCGACAATTTCCACACCTGGTTCGAGATTGGGCGCTTCAGATTCCTGCCCTTCCTGAGTGTCCTCTACTAGGATCAACTCAGCCCGCCCTCCGGCAAACAAGGCTGAAAATACTTCGTTAAACTTCACTTGCAGCTCTTTAAAGGTCTCGGCAAATAATTTATTGGTCGTCTGATTCAGCCGCTGGATAATCTCCTGAAGAGAGTGGATAGAACCGGCCAGGTCTTCTTCCTGCGCCAGCAAAAATTGATACCGTTCTTCTAATTGAGCATGTTCCTCGATCGCGGCCAAATTAATCGGACCGATACGTTCCAATTTTTTCCGGATACCCTGCAACTGCTCTCTCCACTGATCCGGTGCCACATCAACAGGGACGTGTTCACCATGTTCCGAAACTTCAAGGTTATTTCCTGCATCCTGGGGGATTTTCAGGTCTTCCGTGGAAATTTCATAGGTCATAGTCAGAGTTTCTTGTACTGCATGGAGTTTCGTACGAACCTCTGCTAATCGCCCCTCAATCGGCACTCTGGACTTGAAGATCTGGCTCAACGCTTCACGAGCCCGTCCAATCAGACCATCCAGTCGTTTGACCCCCTCCATCAACCCTGCATGCCGGTTCTGAATCTCCAACAATTCTCCGGCAATTGTCTCCTTCTGCAGGTCTAACTCTTCTACCAAGCCTTCGTTTCTGAGTCGTTCCTCCTGGCTCTTTCGACTTTGGAGGAAGAGGTGCTCCAATTGTTGGTCAATCTGTTGAATGCGGATTTTCCGATTCTCCTCTTCCCGTTCAATCCGTTCGATATTACCTTGTTCATGGTCCCATTGAGTCTTCAAAGTCTGATAATTCATTCGAGTGTCATTGAGGCTTTGAGACAAATCCTGTCGTTCCCGATCCAATTCATTCAGTGAGTCCAGCCAGTGACGAAGCGCTCCATCCTCTTGTGCCCGTGTCTGATTGAGATGTTCGAGCCGGGTCCGAACTTCCACTTCCTCAACTTGTAACCGGCCCCATTCGGCCTCTTCTGTCAACCGATCCTGCTGGAGAATGTCCAGGCGGCGCAAAAGATCGGGGAGAGCCTGTTCCTTTGAAACGGCCTCCTTTTGGATCGTCAACATGTGAAATTCCATTTCGCGGATGGCCACGGTGGCTTCCTCAAGTTGTGTCGATACCTGCTCAATTTCCTGAATAAGATTTTTGCGGTTCGCTTTGGCCTCTTCCAAGTCCACTGTGAGAGTTTTCAGCTTTTCTTCCAATGTGAGAATCTCGCGGCGGCGGTGTAATAATCCGCCGGCTTCCCCGCCGGATCCACCAATGATAACCCCTGAAGGGGAGACCAGTTCCCCCCCTAAGGTGACTAGAAGGGGGCCATTCCCTTGAAACCAGGAATGGGTGGACATGATATTCAACGCCCCGGATAAAGATTTGACGATGACCGTATTCCCTAACAAGGCATCCACCACCCGCCTCAAATCGTCTGGAACCTGAACAAAGTCCAGTGCCAATCCTCGCACCTCAGGATCGTGCTGCAACACGCTCCACCACTCCGCAGGAACACCTTTACCCGCGCGCGGCACACTTAAGGGAATAAAGCTGCCTTTTCCCCACTCATGTCGTTTAAATTGCTCAATGGCCATTTCCGCCTCTTGGGCCGACTGAACAATCCACGCCTGCAATTGTTCACCCAGGACCGCTTCTATGGCTTTTTCAACTTCCTCCGGCACTTCCATCCGCTCGGCCATGGCCTCTTGGATGGACGAACAGGCGACCCGAATGGAGGCTTCATCGCCCTCCCCTCGATGGCCATACCCTAATTCTTCACGAAACACACTTTGAATGGCCCGCAATTCAGATTCAGAGCCAGCAGTCTGCGTTTGGAGTTCAAGTATTTTCCCGTCAAGCTCTTCACGGGTTTCCCGTTGACTTTGAAGGCTCACTTCCAATCGCTCCTGATTAGTCCGAAGCCCTTCAAGTTGGCTTTCTAAAGTCGAGCGTTGCTGTCGAAGGGTTTCACCTTCGGCTTGCAGCTTGGTTTGATCCGTCTGAGATTGAGTAAACTCGGCCGCCAGACGTTCTATCCGGCGGGCCATCGAACTCTGTCCTTCCGCGATACTTTGCAAGCGGTTTTCCAGATTCGTTTTTTCAACAGCCAGGGCCAAAATCGTTTCTCGCCCTTTGTCAACCTTCTCTGCTGTGTCGCGACGCCGGACCACAAGGTCGGCCATACTCCCTTCTCCTTCTTCCAAGGTGACGGAAAGAGCCTCCATCTCACACCGAATTTGTGACAGCCGATCTCTCAGCACCTCCAACGAACCTGTGGCTTCCTGGCCTTCCCCATTCAACCGAGTTCGCTCCGCCATGACCTGTTCATGCTGCTGTTCATATTGATCAAGCCGGTTGCGTTCGATTTGAATGGCCGTAAAGGCTTGAGACATTCGTTGCTCGATCTCCCGAAATCGATCCTGAGCTTCCTTGAGGGTTTCGCTGGTAGAAGCCAGCTCTAACTGGACCTCTTGTTGCTCGGCCACTAAACGGGCCTCTTCAGCCAAACAGGCCATTTCCTGGCTTTCGGATTCGTGTAATTCCTTTTCAAACAGACACTGCTCTTGGAAAAACCGGCGAAAATCATATGTCAGTAACTGCACCTCAAATTCGCGAGCCTCACGGAGAAGGGATTGATACTCCTCTGCCTGCTTCGCCTGACGGTTGAGTGTCCGAAGCTGGTGTCGGACTTCTCCAAGAATATCCCGCACCCGCAAGAGATTATTCTCCGTGCTTTGTAATTTCCGTAGCGCCTCCGCCTTCTGTTTTTTATAACGAATAATGCCTGCCGTGCCCTCAATAAACTCACGTCGCTCCTGGGGGGAGGCGCTGAGCAACTGCTCAATATTGCCTTGTTCAATCACAGACTGCCCTCGGGCTCCGGCTCGGGCATTCCAGAGAAATCCCCGAATATCCTTGAGTCGGCAGGGAATCTTGTTGAAATAATACTCACTGTCCCCCTCGCGGTAGAGCCGGCGCGTAATCATGACAT
>JAOUGQ010000139.1 GCA_029865515.1 Nitrospirota bacterium | reverse complement strand
GACCCAGGGAACCGTCTCTGACGGTCCTCCGTAGCGAAAAAAAAGACAATCCCTTTGAGATTTCCTAGAAGGCAAAACAATCAACATCCCCGAGGAAGGTCAAGAGCCGACAAGGCATGACGGAAAGATATGGAGGGGGAAAACTGGAAGGGAAGAAGTTTCTCAGTGCATTGAAAGTCCAGGTAACCATCAATGAGTGGGGCACAATGTTTGCTGCCGATTCCGGGGCATCTTGCCCTCAGAATCTGAGCAAGTTACTTATATTTTCTTCATCTGATTCCTCTCCCAAAAAGAGAAGGAGTCCAGAACAATACCGGATTAATTCAAACTGAATCGATCACGGGTCCCATTTTGTGGTCCTGCACCAACCATGACGGCTTCTCCTCCGGCATTCTGTACCCAGGCTTCGATTTCTTCCCGAACAAATCGCCAGTGCTTTCCAACTTTATGTCCAGGAAGACGGCGTTCTCTTGCTAATTTGTAGATCGTGGATTTTGGCACTTTCAAAAACGTCGAAACTTCACTTAAGGTCAGCAAATCTTTCATTGTGGTACCCTCATTAGAGTTTGGTCATTAATGCTTGTGGTATCGGACTGATTGCTTGAAAACTTGAGACTTCTTCCCAGATACAAGAATTTTTTATCCTCCTCACCGCTTAAGCCGGACTTGATCCCCTTCTTCCTGAGCACTCCCCTCAAGAGATGATGTTTTTGGAAACAATTTCCCTTCCTTCTCCTCTCGAAAAGAGATCAGGCTTTGAAACACATCGACCAATTTATGCATCTCATTCTCCAATTTAACCAATGCTGATTGAAGATAGGCAAAAGACGCAAAAGCAGCCTTTTGTTCAAGTTGTTCAGCCAATTTCGCTTGGTTTCCAGCATGCACCGCACTTAAAGCGCCTTTGATCTGATGAGCCTGCCTTTGGAAATCCTGACGTTTCTGCATCTGAAGTGATTGCTGCATTTCCTTGAGAAGACCTGGAGTTGCTTCGTTGAAAATTTCAAATAGGGAATACAACAAAGCTTTGTCCCCTTCCATCGCATGTAACGCTGCGGAAACGTCATAGCCTTCCACGCCACTCGGGTATTCAAAGTGCTCCCCAAGATCATTAACGGACTCTGATGCCGGATCGTTTCCAGGATAGACAGAACGGTCTTCTGGCCGAGATAAAGGGGAAACTGTCTCACCGGGGATGAACCCCACCCATCGCTGAAGCACCTTCTCAAAGTCGTGTAGATGAACAGGCTTGGCAAGACATTCATCCATGCCACTTAACAGACATTGTTGGCCGTGTTCAGGAAGCACATGGGCTGTCATGCCGATGATCGGAATATGGGAGACTGGTGGAGAGGATGCTGCATGCTGTCGACACCAGTAGGAATTCTTATGCACGAACCTTCCGGTGTTCTCCATTTCCCGAATGATTCGAGTGGTGGCTAACCCGTCCATTCCGGGGAGCTCCCAGTCCATCACAATGCAATCCACATCCCTCTCATTCAAAATGTTTACAGCCTGGCTTCCATTTTCAACAATGGTCACCCGACATCCCAATTTCCCTAACATTCCTGCTGCAACGGTTTGATTCACTGGATTATCTTCCACAACCAACACAGAAGGCCCCTCGTTCCCTCTTTTGTGTATAACCTCAAAAACTCCTTTGCCCCTCTGAGAGTTCTCAGACGGGATTCGCCCAGACTCTCTCACCATATCCGGTTTTTCCCGAGAACCGGTTTCTCCCAATATACACTGGCAAAATTGTCCACGGTGAATGGGAAGCGTGATCATGCCATCAAGGGTAAGGATGCGTTCTTCCTCATCCTTGCGAAACCAGAATGGCTTCAAACTCCAGATCTTGACGTCTTGAAGTGGGGAAGAGAATCGAATCATGTCAAGCCATTGCCGAATCTCCCCTTGCTCCACGTTGCCGCCGACAATAAGGCCAAGGATGTCGGGTTCAGAATCTTGTTTGTTGTCAACCAACGTTTTGGCATGTTGGATACTATCCACCCGCACAACCTTGGCCCCCATTTCCCGAAGAAGTTGGGAGATCACCCACGCTGAAGATCTCAAGGGACACATCACCCACACCTCTTTGCCATCCAATGGCAAGGCAATGTTTTGGGGGGAAGGACCAGAACCTTCAACTCGAAAAGGAATATCACACCAAAATGTGGAGCCCTGACTTGGCCGACTCCTCACCCCAACCGTCCCATTCATCAATTCCGCTAATTGTTTGCAAATGGCCAACCCCAACCCGGATCCCCCAAATTTGCGACTCATGGAGCTATCCGCTTGAGTAAAGACTTGAAAGATTTTTCGTTGAACCTCTTCTGACATCCCTAGACCAGTGTCTTCGACCGAAAACCTGATCCACCGTCTCGACTCTTCTGTCGGATTCCCGGAAAGGGCATTTGGGCCAGATGCGTGCTCATTAGGAATGGGCAGGGCTGAATCAACCAAAGACACTCGAGCAAATACCGATCCATCCATCGTAAATTTCAGCGCATTCGAAATATAATTACTGAGTATTTGCCGTAGGCGATGAGAATCGCCAAAAAGCTGTGGAGGCACATCTGGATCCACATAGGCAGCCACATCTAATCCCTTTCGATGGGCCCGCTCCGAAAACAAATCCACGACCTCTTCGAGTAATGATGTAGGGTTGAACCCAATGGTCTCTAAGGCCAATTGGCCTGACTCAATCTTGGAAAAATCTAAAATATCATTAATGATATTGAGCAATCCCTCACCAGACATCCGAATAATTTTCGTACATTCCTCTTGCTCCGGATCCAGAGAAGACTGCAACAGTAACTCCGCCATACCAATGACGCCATTCAATGGGGTCCGAATTTCATGGCTCATCACGGCCAGAAATGCCGCCTTTGCTCGAGTCGCGGATTCGGCCTTAATCAACGCTTGATCCAACTCCTGGTTTTTGGCTTCAAGGGTATCCGCAAACGCCGACAATTCATCTGCAGCCCGCTTGGGCTCAGTGATATCCATGCCATAGCCTCGAAGCAGTCCCAACTCCGGATGCGGAGAAAAGGTCCAGGAATACTCCCTATCCCCGACGCTCACCTCGAGATGACGTTCAAGGTGGCCTCGGGATAAACATCGCTTGGCCAGGGCAGGAAACCGTTTCGGCAAAGCCGTGGAGAAACCATCCTGGCCGATATTGGCTTCCTCCATTAACCGCACCATGGAGGGATTGGCATAGAGAAGGTGCCCTGCCGCATCGACTTCAATGACAGGGAAAGGGTTTTCCTGAGGAATAGAAGCCAACCGTTTGGTTTCTTCCGCCAACTTCACTTCCGAGCTAAGATCTCGAAACATCAACAAGAACCCGGTCTCCTTGACGTCCTCCACCACAAGACCTTTTAATTCCACCCAACACCACGTCCCCTGTCGATTTCGCAGGCGGGTTCGGGGAGTCCACACCATCTTTTTGTTCAGAAGCCATCCAGAGAGAGGGCAGACTTCCATGTCGCCTTCCTCTGTCGAAACCAGGCATCCTAACAGTTCATGACAAGAGACGTTCGTGGGACAGGCTGCACCCCAACCCAATAATCGCGAGCCGGCTAAATTCATCTGCGTTATTTTTCCAGCCCTATTCACCAGACACACTCCAACCATTAACCCATCCCACAGACTCTGAAAGACGATTGGATTACTCCACATAAGCTAGGAAAAATATTCCCGAAGGTTGATAGAAAATTCTGCGGGGTCAAGGACTTTACTAATTTCCACCGCATGCACCAGACCTTCCTCAAGAGCTAAATTCTTCACCTCGGGCTCATGAAGGATCTGACCATTTCGAGCCCGGATAATTTTCACGTGAGGTTTCACGCTCACCTCAGGATTCTGCCTCACCACTACGGCCTGCTCGCCGGTGGAGAGTTGGACAAACGTGCCTACAGGATACACCCCGAAAACTCGAATCATGGCTTCGACAAACAGAGTAGGGAATTTCCCCCTTTGCGCTTCTTGATACATCCGACGGATCACTAAAGCGGCAGGAAATAATCCCGACGTATTCCCCTCTGCGAGTAACTCATCAAAATAATCGACCAGCCCTAACAATTTTCCCGAAGCCGATATCGGCTCCCCTCCTTGCACATTAGGATACCCTGAGCCATCCTGATAGGCATGGTGCTCCCGTACCATTTGAACAATATCCGGGGAAAACTGAGAGTTCTTGATAATCAGCGCCAGCCCCATCTCCACATGTTGTTGCAACAAGGCACTCTCATTACCGGTTCTCCCCCACCGTGTCTGAACAAGATTGAGGGGAAGCCTCATATAGCCGACATCATGTAACAAGGCTGCCACAGCCACCTCTCCAAGCACCTTCACGTCCCACCCGAGTTGAAGGCCAACTAGAATCGAGAGCACGGCCGTGTCAACAACATGTGAGTAAAGGGTTTTGTCGAACTGTTCAAGATGTTCAATCAACATAATTTCGGCGAGAACCGTGGGATGCTCCAAAGCTTTTTGAACAAACTCCTGGGCAATCGCGTGCAAGGAAGGAAGAGGAATCGCCTGCCCTGTTTTAACCCCCTCGAACACATTTTCCAAGGCTGCAATCGCATCCCCCCGCAATTGAAAAAGCTGCTCCTGATTTTCCCGTTCTAGGGAATTGGGATCAAGAGGAATGGACTCGGACTCTTGATCGCACGGCTCCTCCTGATGATTGGCCCGAGCGGTCTCGTGTTGTCCCTCACGCACGCCAGTACAATTCAACGGTTCCGAATCAAAAGAGACATCGAGTCCCTTGGACGTATCAATTTCAACTTCCTGAATACCGGATTGAACCAATTGCTGCACGTCCTGGAAGCGAAGAAGACGGCGATGAAGGAAGAAAGGCGACTTCCACCAGGAATCCAGGATTCGGACCAAAAACATGCCCGCACGTATTTGTGAACAGACAATACGCTTCCGTGTCGTTGTGGAAGAGCAAGAACGATTGCTAAGGGTATTCATGGGAATGGTCAGTTGTAAGGCGTAAAGCGTGAGGAGTAAGGTTGAGGCAGGAAGATCTGTTTATTCTCTGATTGTGTTCCCTTCCCTTTTTAATCCTTACGTTTCAGGCCTCATCACTCTTTTGGGCAAAAAAAACCTTCCTGAGTCCTGATTTCCCAAAAGAGGACAAAGCCTGGTCGTTCCTGCATGACATAGGCTCACTCCACAGTCTTTTTCGACATGTTCCATCGGTCATCGGTTTTCTCTTTGCGAATGACCCCCTCTCACACCCTGCGGGTATGACAGAGAGTGCTTTCCTCTGTACCCCTTATCTCTCCTGCCTTAGGAGATGCTCAGGGCTAGAGAGGGAGAAGACTATGCCAAAACGCGTGACGACAGAACTTCCCATTTGGGAATTTCGTCCAATGTCTGATAAATAGGAATCATTTTGCCAATATTGGCCAAATCCAACACCTGCCGGACATAGGTTTGCGGATTCACCAGACAAAGCGGGATCTTTTTACTTTTGAGATTTTGATGGGAGATCACCAGAAGACCCAAGGCTGAGCTATCCACAAAAGAGACTTGCTCTAAATCCAAAACAATCGGCATCTCATCTTTGATCGCCTGATCCATGGCGTCTTTGAAGGTTTTTCTCGCACCAAAGTCAAACCGCCCCTCCATATGCACAAGCACATGTCCATCCGACTTTTTCTGAGTGATATTCATGCCCGCCTCCCGTAAAACGGTAAAGAGGGAATCCCTTCCCTCGTCTTCTGAATGCTCTGCCATCATTATCGGTCAACATTCCGAAAGAATGAAGACCAAATTTCTACATTCCCAAAGCAAATCAGGGGTGTCAATCAAGCGGTCTAAGGTGCCGTCAGGCATATTATGCCTTGGCCTGTAAGCCCACATGCGACCGGAACTCTTCTTCAACCAGATCCCCTTGGTTTCCGCTGTTATACAACACCAGGTTGCGCAGATGTTCCGCACTCTCCTGGCCCACCAACTCAAGAAATTGAACCGCGATGGCATTCGGTTTATCACGCACAACCACTCCTTGAGCTTCAATGGTTGGCCCGCCTTCTCCCCCATCTAAATGCAAAACCACCAAACAGGGAGTCTGCTCGGGAAGCGTGACGTCACACCGAAGCAGAAGGCCGTTAAAACTAACATTCTGCAAATTCCCATGAATGATCACCGTCCCTCCGACACGCAGTTCCGCATGAATCGCGACGGTCACCCGGGTAAATTGCCGTTGATTAACAAGCATGGCATTCTCCTCTCATCATTCGTCCCTCTAGCGTTTCCAGAGTGAGACATGCAAGGGTTGGTTCTGGCAATCGAACACCAATTCACTCACCCGTTCCGCATGGGCAACCTCCAACCTTTCCGAGGTTGTTTGCATCACTTGAGGGAGAGATAAGTGACAGGGGCCCGGGAGCAACGTCTTGATATTGTTCGCAATAACATTGGTCAATTCATGCATCGCATCCCTTCGATCCTGTGCGGTCACCTCAGAAGGGCTATTCGAAAAATGACAGACGCGGCGCAGCGTGCAAGTTGCCCAGATCCATGCAACAACACAACCCCATTCCATGCCCCAGAATTTTCCACTTTTCCCGTACAAAATCCTCCGGCCAAATCAATCGCCGCCGGCACCGTGCTCGGCTGGAGAACAAATCCCAGCAGGGCCTGGCACGTCGTCTCAGTCATTTCGAAAATTTCCTTCTCTAAAAATTTCACCGTAGGTAGTCCCCTACCCCCCTTTTCATCCGGTAGCATGAGGTACCATTCAAGGCAACCCGTTCATATTGCTCGTCAAGATTAATCGTCGTTTCCGTCCCCCCCAACAAGAGATAGCCTTGAGGATCCAGAATATTGCGAATTTTTCTTAAGATGTGCTTCTTGGTTTTTCCATCGAAATAAATCATGACGTTTCGTAGCACCACTAAATCCATGGATGGAAACAGGTGCCAGGGACCGGCAAGATTCATTTCCCTGAATTCAATTCGTTTTCGAAGATCTTCAGCAATTTGCCAGCAGGTGCCTTTTTTCGAAAAATACTTCGTCAGCAAATCGGCAGAAAGCCCACGATTGACTTCGAGCTGACTGTATATCCCCTCTTGACATCTTTTCACCATGGCCCCGGAAATATCCGTGGCCACAAACCGAATCTGCCAGTCTATTAATTGCGGAAAATGTTCAAAAATGGTCAGTAGAATTGAGTAAGGCTCCTGCCCACTGGAACTGGCTCCACACCAAATAGAAAGACATCGCCTTGAAGCCCTGCGAGCAATCAAAGCCGGGAGAAGACGTTCTTTCATAGCGAGAAACGGACTCAAATCACGGAAGAAACTGGTCTCATTCGTGGTCATCGCTTCTACGACCTTTCTATGAAG
>JAOUGQ010000465.1 GCA_029865515.1 Nitrospirota bacterium | reverse complement strand
ACCTCGGTACTCATGAAACATTTCTACCGGAATTACGTCACGGCGAATAAAGCCAGAAGCTTGCGTCAAGCGCAACTCATCGTCAAAAAAGACTTTCCCCACCCATCCTATTGGGCGGGGTTTAGTTTAATCGGAGACTATCAATAATGGGAGGGTTGAAAAAACCCGCCAGCGGCGTTCTCGCCCCCTTGTCATGCTCACGTACCAGCAGGTACGTTCCGCGTGCCAAAGAGGCTGCGGCCTTCCCTTCGAGGGGCCTCAGGACAGGACTGGACGGCCTTTTTGAACACCCCCTCAATAGCCTCCCTTGACACATGAATGATATAGCGATAATTGAAACTCGTGAAAATTTTGAATAATCAATAATCCCATAATCATGCCCTACGCCAACGTCGAAAGGGGGCCTGCATGCCAGACCGTATCGCTCGCGTAATTTTCGGAATCGTCTTCCTCACTGTGGCAACGTGGATGCTGCCCTCATCCAATTGGGCAGCCACCCTCTACGCCAAGCAGAATGACGTCAAAGTCAATGCTGAGAAATCTCCAACCTCCGCCGTCATCGCCACCTTGGCGCTCGGAGACCCGGTCACGGTCCTGGCTGAGGAAGGTCGACTCGCCAAAGTCAAAACCGCAACAGGAAAAACCGGCTGGGTGTTTAAATTCCGGCTGACAGAAGACAAGCCTTCCATGGGTGGCGGTGAGCTGGGCCTATCCGGTTTAACCGGGCGGAAAACCATTGCCGCCCGTGAATCAAGGTCGGGAGGCAGTATTCGAGGCCTCAAAGAATCCACCGAACAATATGCCAACACCAAAAACATTAAACAGGAACACCGGGACGCGGTGGATCGCATGGAAGCCTTTTCCATCCCACCGAATGAGTTGATGCAGTTCAAGAAGGCCGGAAACTTAGGAGAATTTTCTGGAGGTGTCCAATGAATAGATTCAGAACAGTCGTGGGTCTTGGCATCCTGTGTCTTGTCTTTCCGAGCATGGGGTTTAGTGGATTTCTTGATGACCTGCTCGCTCCGCCGCCCAAAAAACAATCATCTCCGCAGAGTCCGGCTCAACCCCAGGAACAACCGGGCTTGCTGGATGGTCTGGGAGAGGCATTTGGCGTTAAAAAGAAGAACATCGATCTCCTCAAGAAAGGCGCAGGAGTCGTTCAGGCGTTGGAGCCTATCGGAGTAGAAGAAGAGATCACGTTAGGAGAAGCGGTCGCGGTTGAAGCCTTTAGCCGGTTCGGAGGGGAATATCCCAATCAAGCCTGGACACGCTACATCAATCTGGTGGGAAAGACCGTGGCTGAATTATCTGACAGGCCAACCCTGAACTACCATTTCGCCATTCTCAATAGTGAGGAACAGAATGCGTTTGCCGCTCCCGGTGGCTATATCTTCATCACCGTCGGCCTTCTGAAGACCTTAAAAAACGAAGCCGAGTTAGCCGGCGTGTTGGCCCATGAGATCGCACATGTTACCAAACAACACATGTTGGACACCATTCGCCGTGGAGCCATCCTCGGCAGCGTCTCGGAATTGACGCTCACCGCCATGAAGCAGGACCCGGCGATGTTCTCCAGCGTCATCGATGAAATGACCGACCTGTTGTTTACGAAAGGTCTGGACAAAGACAAAGAATTTGAAGCCGACGTGGTTGGCGTAGAGTATGCCTATCGGGCAGGATACAACCCGCAAGGCCTGAGAGATTATCTGCAGGTATTGGCCAAAGAAGAAGGGCATGTGGAATCCAAGTTTTTCACCACGCATCCCTCCACAAGCGTCCGGATCTCCAAAATCGATACGCTCTTAATGGATTATTCCGATATCAAAAATCTGCCGTTTCTCACGGAGCGCTTTCACCAATACGTGAAGGCGGGATAAGGCATTGGGAGATTTGAGGGTTCGCTGGTAGGTGAACACATCGCACTGGTGTCCCCACTCTCGTGTCCACGTGCTGTCCTGTGTTGCCGGGTTTCGCCCCGGCAGGCGAGGGCCTTTTCTTTCGGGAAAAGGCCCCAAAACCAGTGACGCCCCGTCTGGATCATGGGAGCGGAAGGACGCCAGCCTGAGGAGGGCGGACCAACTCGCTCCGCTCAAACAAGGCCCGCCAAGTCATCAGAGCGTCCCTCCTTTGGGCCAAACAGCAGGCGTCAAAGCAGGGGAGACAATTCGCAACGCTTATCTAGTGTAGTGCGTCCAACGCTTCTTTACTTTTGTTGATTTTAGCTAGAATGGACTCTGCAGTAGCCGTCCAGACGAACGCCCGTGGTTGCTGATTGTGTCCGTTCAAATAGTCATCAAT
>JAOUGQ010000464.1 GCA_029865515.1 Nitrospirota bacterium | reverse complement strand
TTTTTGCCATCCGGTCTGGATAAGCGGCGACAATTTACCACGATACGCCGACATCATGAAAACCCCATGAATGTAGCATGAAGCTTTTTTCATGGGCATGCTCATAAGGTTATTATGGTTGTTGGGATCTCTCAAAGAAGGATACGTCAGAGCCGAGAGGCGTTTCTAATAAGTCCTCATCATTAGAGTAATCGCCAACTTCTAGACAAGCAGACCAAAAAAGGTCCCTTACCCCCGGAATCCAGCGTGAAGCCCCTCCCCTATTGTTTTCCTGACTTCTTTGCCACGACGTGTCAGTATTACGTCAATGAATTGGGTATAAGGCCACCCTTAAAGATGCACCAACCTGGAGGGCATGATACGATAGGCGAGGAACAGAAAACTCACATGATGTCTCTCTCTGCTCAACCAAGGTTTCATATGTTGCGATCTATCATATTTCTGGTTTTCTGCCTGACCCTGACCGCCTGTTCCACAGTCGAAACGGCAGGTGAGTTACCGACAGCTTCCTCAGTTGACCTCTCCCGATATGCGGGAACTTGGTATGAGATTGCGCGACTGCCGATGTGGGCACAACGGAATTGCGTCAGCTCCACGGCCGAGTACCGGCTACTCGATTCAGGGAAGGTTGACGTGCGAAATGCCTGCATCACTAACACTGGTGAGGAGATCAGCATTGAGGGCCTGGCCACTGTGGTGGATCGGGAACACCGGGCAAAGTTGAATGTGGTCTTCGACCAGTGGGCGGCTAAACTTGTGGGATTGTTTACGTCATCCGATCGCGGAAATTATTGGATTCTTCGAGTCGACCCCGACTACCGGCTTGCCGTGGTCGGCACCCCGGATCGTGATTACCTGTGGATTTTGTCGAAAACTCCATTGCTCGATGAGGCCAGCTATCAGGACGCGGTCACCTTTGCCCAACACCTTGGCTTTCACACGGAGCACCTGATCCGTGCCCCTCACTAGCAGAGCAGGATCTTAGATCCGACTTGGGCAAACATCCCCTCTCTAAAGAATAACAAGAAGACGGGAAAGGCACGGGAACTGAATTCAAATTGATTACGCCGGTTCCTCCCGTGTGGGAGGCATATAGCGAGGGTGGGCAGCGCCAATTGGCATTGCCGAAGATTCTTTAGAGGAAGACTCTGTTTCTTCCTCCCATGCTTGTAACCGTGGCGCAGACTTCATAAACCAGGAAAGCACCAGCCAGAGGGCGGCACTTACAATACCAATCACAAACAACCAATTATACACCCCTTTACCCGTTTTTCCTAAAAACGGATTAAGAACCTGGCCACACACCGGATGACTGGCCGTGACGACAATCAAGGTGGTCAAAGGCATTATGACAGGACCCAGAAAACCCATTTTCGGACACAGGGCCGGTAACTCAGCTGCCAACCGTTGTCCAAATCTCCACAGGACAAACAAGGCTCCGCCGTAGCTCAAAAAACGCACACATTGAGAAGCCCGCAATTTGGCACTTCCAATGATGGTCTCATGAAAGAGCGGCACCTGACTTAACAGAAATCCCAATCCCAGCGCGAGGGCAATCGTCACGCCGTATTGCACCAGCCATCCCCATTTCTTCATACACTTTTTCCTCTCTCGTTCTAAGCGCTTTTATAAGATCATATTGCAGGCGGTTAAAACCTTACCCCGAACGTCAGACTTGGCATTACATTCGTATCGTCATGGCCACGTCCGCGCCCAACATCTAAATCGGTGAAGTTCAGAAGTAAATCACTTTTGAAGGCCAGACCAGGATTGATTTGATAATCCACACCAACTCCTATTGGAATAAGAAACGACGTATCCGAAGGCCCTACATCCGCATGGACAAACCCGATGCCTCCTTGAAGGATCACCTTAAACCGATCATTGACATCTGGGATAGCGATGGCGTATTTACCTTGCCCCGAAATTCCCACCAGAGTGAGATCGTCCGTGAAACCCAGTTGTAGCAAGGGTCCAACAGAAAGCTGTTGGTTCATTTTCGCTTCTGCATTGAAATTCAATGCGAAAGCCTCATCATCGGGCGTATTCGCGAGAAAGCCCATCGTCGCGCCGGCACTCCATGATTTATGAGGGGGAGGGTCGCTGGCGAGCACAGCTGAAGGCGCTCCAACGATTCCTAGTCCAAAAAGACACAGCACCCCTGCCCCGACTATCCACATCTTTTGACACACAAGCTGGTTATCTCCCATGTTGGCTAAAATCCTCCCATACAAAAATTAAGTGCCGATTTGCGATCATCGCAAAATGATTGTTTGTTGGCGCCCTTGCCCCTGCCAGTGTTTCC
>JAOUGQ010000138.1 GCA_029865515.1 Nitrospirota bacterium | reverse complement strand
CTTCAAGGCGTTTCTCGGTAGCGGCCAGCTTGACACGGGCGATGGGTTCCCCGATGAGATACTGGGACGTGACCCAGCCTTCCAGCCCACCATCAGTCCGAACCTGGGTGAAACCGGCGTCCTCGTCAGTGGCGAGAATGGTCAGTTGGGTCCCGCTTGGGAGACCACGGTGTATGATGCGATGTGCGGTGGATGGGCCACTGCGGAGTGGGACGTTCAACACGTCAGAGATGTAATTCACCTCTCCGACTGCGGCCAATAGCTGCGTGGGCAATGCCAGCCAGGAGAACGATAGCAAGACAAGATAGATCGAAAATTTCAAAGCGTGTCACCTCCTTGTTGTGTCGCGCCTCTTGAGAAATGAGATATTCGTGCGAATGGTAGAGCATCATGATCACAGGGAATAGGGGGAAATACATGCCCTGTGGGACAAAGCCATAAGTAGCAAAGGCGTCGCGAGGTGTCAATAACGCCCTTGATTACTCTTTTCGAACCTGTCCATGAAATCAGAGGATACCAATAGGAAATACGGAGGGATCGGTGACGATGTGACCGATTTGTGATAGAAGATTTCGCCTCTTCATCAGCAGGACGTAAGTTCAACCCCTCCACTGCCTACCAATTTAATCAAACACTTTCCTGCCTCTCACCAGATGCACGACAGGTAAAAACCTGTTTCACGTCCCTAAAATTCTTTTAATCTTATTGTTCAGCATGTGAAATAGCCGACTCTTCAATATCGTACCTTTCCACGCAACGACTAGGGGATGATTTCATAGCACGGTTTGTAGTTTTGTTGATCGATTTTCATGCGGTGTTCTTCGATGAAGGATTGTAGGAGCTCATCCATGAGTTTGATGATTGTTGCATCTCCGTGAATTTGGAATGGCCCCTCTTTTTCAATGGCATTAAGCGCTTGGGTCCTGACATTGCCGGCCACGACACCGGAAAATACCCGACGCAAATTCGCTGCCAGCATATGGATGGGTTGGTCGGCATGGAGATCTAATTGGGCCATCGACTCATGGGTCGGCATAAACGGTTTTTGAAATTCATGGTCGATGGTCAGGTGCCAGTTAAAGTAGTAGGCATCACGGGTTTGCTTTCGGAATTCACGCACGCGTTGTATGCCGGCGTTCATTTCATAGGCCCCGAGTTGCGGATTGTCGATAATAATTTGATATCGTTGAGCAGCTTTCGGTCCAAGTGTTTGTTTGATAAAGGCATCAATCGTTCCAAAATAATTTTCACTCTGTTTGGGGCCTGTAAAAATCAAGGGGAAGGGCACGTCGACATTATCCGGATGAAGCAGTAAACCCAGCAAATAAAGAATTTCTTCCAATGTGCCCGCTCCACCCGGGAATACCACAAACCCGTGTCCGACACGAACAAACGCTTCAAGCCGTTTTTCGATGTCCGGCATGATTACCAGTTCATTCACAATGGGATTCGGTGCTTCAGCCGCAATGATGGTCGGTTCCGTCACGCCCAAATATCGGCCGTTTTTAATACGTTGTTTGGCGTGGGCAATGGCCGCCCCTTTCATCGGTCCCTTCATGGCTCCCGGCCCGCAACCTGTGCAAATATCCATGGAGCGTAGGCCCAGTTGATGCCCCACTTCTTTGGTGTAGCGATACTCGACATCACTGATCGAATGGCCGCCCCAGCACACCACCAGATGAGGCTGCTCAACCGAATGCATGATTTCTGCATTGCGTAAAATATGAAAAACCGCGTTCGTGATCCCATCGGAGGTTTCTAAATCGAATTTCGCATTGTCCTGAATTTCGTTGTGGACATAGATGATGTCACGTAACAGGGAAAAGAGATGTTCCTTGATACCTTGAATGATTTCCCCATCGACAAACGCACTGGCGGGAGCGTTGATAAGCTCCAGTTTCACTCCGCGATCGCGTTGTTCCAAGCCAATGTCAAAATCTGCGTAGCGAGAGAAAATGGCTTTGGTATCGTCAGTTTCATTACCACTAGTCAGGACTGCCAATGCGCTGTTTCTAAAAATTTCATGGAGTCCCCCCTGGCTGGCATCACAGAGTTTCTCCACTTCGTGCTGCGAAAGGATGTGCATCGACGTATCCGGGGTAATACTGGCACAAACCCCTGGACCTGAAAATGTCCGCCTCAATTTGGTTTGCTCTATAGGATTATCCATTCGTTACCTCTATCGACCATCTGACGTTAAGAGACCTTGAGGTATCATCAACGTCACGAACAACCCACCCTTGTTCCCCAATTCGGCTGGAGATCGGCCAATGATACATCAGAGATTATGAAGTGCGCTCTACCGGTCCAATCAGCCGCATCCAGCTGACGTTGACTATCTCTTTCCAACTATTGAATTCGGAATAAAAAAAGGGAGAGATCTTTTTGACCTCTCCCTTTTATCGGACATATTGGTGTTCTCGTTAGAACCGGCTCTGACGTTTACCTCCAAAATCCCCACCACCGCCATATCCTCCACCACCAGTGCGTGGGGCTTGTGGCTTGGCTTCGTTGACCGTCAACGTTCGACCACCAAACTCGGTAGAGTTCAGGGCTGAAATTGCGGCTTGCGCTTCCTCTCCGGAAGACATTTCGACAAATCCGAATCCGCGTGATTGGCCGGTGAACTTGTCGCTAATAACGTTCGCTGATTGGACGGTGCCGTGTGCCGAAAACAGGTCGGTTAACTCTGCTTGAGTCGCGGAATACGGCAATCCACCTACATACAATTTTGAACCCATGGGGGTCCTCCTTTTGAAAAGATGATATTGTCTTAGGCTCGAGAAGGGTAAAACATTGGGAAGGAGTAGGCCACGGACGCTGCATTTATGCGACTCAGGTCAGACACTTCCGAGTTAATCTCTCGGGCAAAACAACACCGGTTACGGGCTTTGGTAATTTGATGGCTCATCGCCAAGCCCCAGGCGATAAGTTCATTCAAGCTAGCACAAGAGAGGAAGAGAAGATAGTCAATATCCAGGGAGGGGAGCAGAAAAGCCTGTCCTCTCCATGCGACCTGTCCCAGGTTGTTGTGACGATATCCACTTTTTCTTTAGTAATATCGCTGCTCTGGCATCATGGCCGTATCCAAACGCCATGAAAGTAGGGTGTCAAAAAAAACAGGAAAAATGTTTTCAAACAGGGATTTTCCACCAAACCCGGCACATCTGAACACATTCCAAAACAGGTTTGGCGATATCGGGTACTGCCGCTAGGCCTTCAGCTGTCAGAGTTTTTCCTTCTCCGGCCCGCTGACGAAAGATCGGTCGTTCTCAAGTCTTGTCGCCAGTGGGAATGTTACTCCCCCCACCCCGAATAACTCGTAAATTGTTTTTGCGCAGCTTCCTTGGAACATAGCCTATCCCGGATATGGCCTGGTGGAGCTCATTGGACCCTGTTGGACCCGCACAGCCTTCTCGGCATGAGAAGTATCATCCATTATTCAAACTGAGACTCTGGAAGGGTGGCAATAAAAAATGATGGGGAAAATTCGAGCGGTTTGGTTAAACATCCCGCAGGCGTTTTCCGGCAGTTGCCTATTCAGGAACCACGCAACCGGGCTAATCGTTGGACATCTTCTTCATGTTGCGGGAGGCGATAGGTCTGGTCGATCTGCACAACACGCTCCAGACACCGAAGCGCCGAGATGTGGTCTTCTCGTTCCACGTAAACATCGGCCAGTAAGCGAAGGGCTCCGGCCTCTCCGGCTCCATTTCCTAGCTTGATGAAATGTTCAGTCGCATTATTAAGACAGGCCTCGGCATTTTTGAGGTTGCCTAATTGAAGAAAGGTTTTCCCAAGCTGCCCGTAGGTGGTAGCCAAGCCGTCTTCATTCCCGACTTTGCGGTGATGGTCCAAGGCCGAATGAAAGGCCTCAATGGCAGGTTCAGGGCGATTTAAGTGGACCTCTTGAAGGGCCAAATTGCTATATAGAATACCCAAGGCCCGATCATTGCCCAGGGGGACCAAATAATCAATGGCTTCCAAATAAAACGCGCGCCCTTTCTCCGGCTGTCCGGTGTCCGCTTTGAGATTCCCCAAATTCACCAGGGTCTCTCCGATGACATTGCCTTCTTGTAAGGTTCGTTGAATATCCAGGACTTCCCGGTAACAGACCTCGGCTTGTTCGTAGCGTTCCAACAACGCGCACACATTGCCAAGGTTCCCTAAGGCGTCAGACAAGGCCTTTGGAGATCCCTTGCGTCTGGCTCCCTCGGTGGCCTGTTCATACCAATAACAAGCCTTTGCCAGATCTCCGCGATGCAGAAAAATTTCGCCGAGATGAGAGGCCGAACTGGACATGATGTCGTATGGAATGCCGTGACGATGGTTATGAGACGAGAGCGGGTGCAACATCCACCATAGCACCACTCATTGAGGATGGGAATTATTGAAAGCTTCTACGTATTTTCTAACACTTAGCAAAAATTTTTCCCTTCCCGGAAATAGGACTCCCACCGGATATTCCGGCACATCTCAACCGTTCTTAGGCCTCCGCTTCGCTTCTGATCCATCGGCGCCCACTTTCAACGCCATGCTTTTTCAAAATTGCGTCACAAGGCAAGCCCTCATCGTCGCAATGGCTTCTCAGTCATTAGAATATTACAGACCTCCCACTTTCGAGCGGTTGAAGAGATCTGACACACAAGACAAAAGCCGAGTCCAGCTAGCTGGACTCGGCTTTTAATAGAGATTCTCTTGGAAAGGGATGGCCACCGTGTGACCATTAACTAACCAACCGGCTTAGAGGGGAAGAAAGCCGAAAGGAGATAAGCTGGAGGAAGGGAAAATTACTTCTTTACCCCCAAGATAGCATCTTTGGCAGCCTTGGCTACCCGGAATTTCACCACGCGCTTGGCTGGGATCTTAATTGCTGCACCAGTTTGGGGATTTCTGCCCATTCTGGCTTTTCGGTGGGCAAGAACCAGCTTGCCAACACCTGGTACCACAAACGCGTTTTTCGCTTCTTTGTAGGCCAAGGCGGCAAAATCATCAAGAATTTGCGTAGCGACTTTCTTAGTGACATCTGCTTTTTTAGCCAAGTGATCAGCAATCTGCGACTTTGTCATGGCCTTTCCCATACAGACCTCCTCCTCAATTGAATTGTTTAGTAAGAGACACCATTGATTGTTTCTGAAATTCCAAGGAAGGGATGCCTTGTCTACCCTTTTTTTAGGGGCGCTATTGTAGGAACATTTGTCCCCTCTATAACAACGGCGTCAGAGTCTACCGAAAGCCTTAAAAACTGTCAACAAAAAACAAGCCCAGTGCGGGGAATATTCTCTTGCCAGAAATTTTCGATTGATCCTCGTGTCTTGCTGCCTCGGCTTTTACCAGGGTAAAGTACATATGAGACACATGCTATCCATATTATTCATTCGTGCAGTTGGCACGACATTTATGAGGCATTCATCATGGCAAAAGAATTACCAGTTTTTCCATCCCCTACACAATCAGAAACTCCAGAACAGGAAGAACTGACCTATTCACGGGTGTTTTGTACACGCGAAGACAGTCCCCCTCTCAGACTGCTTCTGGACTTTCTGAAATCTAAAAATCAAATTCCGTTGATTCCCAAAATGGAGCAAGCCGCCCTCGAAGATTGGGATTGGGTCCATATTTCCCTAGGCTATAGCCGGGAGAAAAAACCGATCAGGCTATTTTGTGTGCGCGACCGGGGAACCTATAAAGATGTGTTTGAAGGAGAAAAAACCTCGTTTTTCAACCAAATATCCGTCTTTGATGATGTCGAGGCCGAGATCGCCCGGGAATTTATTTCAAAAGCCCATTTCATTGCCACCACTCAAATGGTGAAAAACGATGTCTCTGATGAAGGCTATGATTTTAACGGATGGATTTTGGAATTTTTCCAGGAAAACTGTAATGGTATTGTGCAAATCGACGGGCAGGGATTTTATTCCCCGAAGGGCGAACTCATCGTGGATATGGAAGAAGTCCCTGACACAGGTGAAGAAATTGGCCCTACACCTAAGACCGATGAACAAACATTAGCTTAAAACCGGTCGATTCCTTACGTCTCAAGGAGAAGAGATTGATCCCAGGGCCGACTCCACGCAGTGCGTAAAGGTCCGCTGCGGAATCCCCGGCAGTCCATTGCGATAGGCCCATCCATCTTTCAGCACTTCCACCAGGGCTCCATAATCCAAGCGCGACGGGTCCTCCACCACATCCTCACAACATACCAAGAGATCGGCACGCTTCCCCTCCATGAGTGTTCCGGTATCGGTTTGGCCAAGTTGATCTGCCGCCAGCCCTGTGGCTCCGAACCATGCGGCCAGAGGAGGCACTCCCTCTCTGATTAAGGCGACCAATTCCATATAATTCCGGCCATGCATATCGGGTAAGACGGGATCAGTGCCAGCCAACAGCTTCAGTCCGCTGGCCTGTGCTGCTTGGACGGCGCGAGCATGGCTTTCGGCCACCCGTTGAACTTTGGCGCGAATGAAGGCAGTGAACCCCTCGGACTGAGCTAATCTCTGGCTCACCCAGGCAGTCGGAGTCACGGTGCATCCTTTCGCATAGGCCTGTTCCGCCAATTCTTCATTCATAAAGGAAATATGCTGGATATCTTTGACTCCAGCCTGAATGGCCAACCTGATGCCACTCTGGCTATGCGCGTGTGCTGCCACATACATCCCCCGTCCAGCCGCTTCATCACAAATCGCCTCTATTTCCTCAAGAGTAAAATCGCGATGTTCGAGATGGTCGGTAGGGGACACCACGCCTGGACTCGCACAAATTTTCACAAGATCTCCTCCACAGGCTGCAATTTCCCTCACCCGTTTCCGGCACTCCCACGGACCATCGACAATACCCGACGGACGCCCGGGACCAGGAGGCCACAAACGTGAAAGATCGCCGCAACACCGGTCAGGCCCTCGAAAATCCGCATGACCTCCAGTGGTGGAGAGCATACTAATGGCCAGCTTGAGGCGGGGACCCAACAAGACCCCCTGCTCTATGAGCCGCTTCAACACACCCGTAGCTCCGCCGACATCCCGCAGTGTCGTGACCCCTCCGTGCACTAAGGTGCGATATAAAATCCGCTCCGCCCAAAACGGAGCCTCCGGCGAATTCATACGGTCCAGTTCAGCATTCCCCACCCCCCACAAGGTCACATGCCCATGACAGTCGATAAGCCCAGGGGTCACGGTAAAGAGAGAGCAGTCGATTCGGTGAACTTCAGATCCTTGTGGACGAGTCGGGTTATGAGGAGAGACCGCCTTGATTGTTCCGTCATCAATCCACACATCAACCCGCCCGTGAATGGCCTTGGGCGTTGCAGAGGTCCCGTCATAGAGTTTGTGAATATTCGAAAGAACAATCATTTCCAAGCCTCTTTCTGAGAGATGAATTCTGCGATTAGCCCCACTCCTCTAC
>JAOUGQ010000463.1 GCA_029865515.1 Nitrospirota bacterium | reverse complement strand
CCCTGCCATTTTCAAATTGGGAAACGTGGGGTTGGCGGTCATACTTCTCGCCGCGTGGTATGCCTGGTACCCCTTTCAGCTTCATCAAGAACTCGCGTTCACCCGCTCCGACAATCTTGTCGCGGCCCTGTCGGCCCATCCATCGGATTATTGGTCCAAACCGCTTTCGGCTTCTTTCGCTTTTCCTCCAAAAGAAGATATCAACTCTGATACGGGAGGCCTCTTTCCTGGTTTTGGATTACTTCTGTTGGCCGCGTGGGGTGCGGTGAGCGGAATACAACAGGCGGAAAGGCGCAAATGGACCTGGTATTTTTTGGGAACGGGGTTCTGTGCCTTTCTGCTCTCTCTCGGGACCCATTCCCCTCTTGATGGAGGTGCGGTCTTAGGGCTCTTACGGGATTGGGTCCCTGGGTTTCATGAATTGCGCAGCCCGTTTCGATTCGCCATGCTCGTCCAAATCTGTCTGGTTCTTCTCAGCCTCATGGGCCTGGCCAGACTCAGTCGCCTTCCTGTTTTTTCGGCGAACATGCCGGCAGTCTGCCTTGTGGCTACTATGGCCGTTGCCGAAAATTTTTCGTTACCTCAACCCCTCGCCATCTGGCAGAAACCATCTTCGCCTCCATGGGCCACCTGGATACAATCTCACGGAGGCAGTCACATCCTGGGGCATGTCCCCTTTCCAACGGGGCTTCACGTTTCTGACTATCAAATCGAAACCGAACGCATGCTTGCCCAGATCACCCATCACAAACCCCTCATCAACGGATACTCCGGGTATTTTCCACCAGGGTATAACCGATTTCAGTTTGATATGGCCAAAAATTTTCCGTCTTCGTTCTTAATGTGTTTTTTAGGCAACGAACTACGTGCAGACACGCTGATCATCGACCTTCCATGGTACAAGGACCATCAGGATCAGATGGCGCAGTTCAAGGAATTGTCCCGTGAGGTCTATCGCGATCAGGATGTGGTAATTATTGAGATTCCTCGCCACACGGGAGAAAATTGCCGTCAGGAGGAGAAGAAACCTGAAGAGTCATGAAGCTTTGCGATACCGGAAAAGGGTTTTGATGGACTGAATCCCGTCTCTCCAGCGGATTTTTTTCCCCTCCGCTTTACTTCTGGGAGTGTAAGAAATCGGCACTTCCATCACGCGCCAATTTCGTTGAGCCACTTTCAGGGTCAGTTCCAACTCCATTTCGAACCGGGATTCTTCGAGAGTGATGTCTTCCAGGACTTCTTTCTTAAACACTTTGTAACCGGTCCACACATCGGTCAATGATAAACCTGTCGCAGCATTGGTTAATGCGGTAAAGATCTTGTTCCCAAGATGAGAGATCAGTGGCCATTTCCCTTCCGATGCTCCCAAAAACCGCGACCCGTAGACGACATCGGCTTGATCGGTTATCAGGGGCTCCAACAGCCGGGGATACTCCTCGGGGCTATATTCCAGATCGGCATCCTGCACGATCACAATTTCCCCTCTTGCATGCTGAAATCCCGTTTTCAAGGCTGCTCCTTTCCCTTTATTTTTGAGGTGGGTCAACACTCGAACATGAGTACGATCAGCCAGTACATCACAGAATTTTTTCCCGCCCTCTTCCTCATCTATGGAAGCCTGACCAAACTGCTCATAGAGCCATTCACGGGTTCCATCAGTGGAGCCATCATCGACGATGATGACCTCTTTAGGGATCTCCACCTTTTGCACGCGTCCAATAATCGTCTCAATGGTCTTCCGTTCATTATAGACCGGCATAACAACAGTAACTAATTGAAATTTTTGGCTTTTTTTATTTTGAACCTTTTCCATGGCTCTTTCGACTTACCTGATTAATGGAGAGAATGGCAGGAACCCTAACATGAATTTTCAGTAAATTCTCTATATATGATTGCTTTTTTAGTGAAGTGCTCTACAATGCCGCTTTCTGGGTTTTTGGACAAGACGATTCACCAATCTTTGTTGTTACCAACCCGGGAGTCGTTATGGATGTAATTTCCCTCTCCACTTCTCATTTAGATATTTCAATCTCTCTCAAAAGTTTTCCTGACAGACTACAATATCTTTGTTTTTTCGCCGTGTGCGGAACCATTTTTTTCCTGTTTTCCTTAACAGGATGCAACGGTACTGACACCTCTCGGGTTTCCCATGGAGGACCCGTGCGTGATCACGTGAGCTTGGTCGATACGCTCCGTACTCAAGGACTGACGGTTGAACCGACCGGGCCTATTTCACAACCATTTTTCCCCATACCGGGTCAGACCCTCAAGGTAAACAGTGAGGATATTCAAGTGTTTGAATTTCAGGACTCC
>JAOUGQ010000462.1 GCA_029865515.1 Nitrospirota bacterium | reverse complement strand
CATTTAGTGCGGAACTGAATTGCGGGAGGGCTATAGAAATAGAAGCCGGTGCTGAACCTTCCATTATATGTGGAATTGTCGTGCGGGGATGGAAGCCTGAGGGAAAGGTCACTGTCAGTGTGGCACCGATTCCAAAGAGCAGTGGAATACGGATTTTCCCAGGAGACACTTCACAAGAAGCTTTCAATATGCACACTACCGGCCCCTCTGATTTTCATGATAGGTATATATTCGACCAGTTCCTAAGCGCAAATGGGACTGCTCCAGAAGGAATAACAACGATCGTCTTTACCGTCGCTCAAGCAGGCCACGGGAGAGTAAGCCTCCCTTTGGATATTTCGGTCTTACCAAGCGGACGATCTCCAAGTCGCGGCGGAGGAGTGCGACCACCTATTGAGCCAGCAACTGGTTCTTCCGGAGGCCTCTATTGTGTCTGGCGATCCAAATCATTCGGAGATGGTCCAAATTGTTTTAATATTAATCGTGCCCAATGTGACGATCCGAAGTATGTTGGAAAACCAAAGTATGAGCTTGTGGGTTCTGGCATGACCCCGATAGAGTCCGCGGCTTTAGCTTCACGCCTCAGTCCCTACAAAGGAGATGCATATGGTTGCCACAGACCTCCTTCTGGGGAGCAACAGTCAGGTGGCGGCTCTGATCCCGGTGGAGAGGCTGGTACAGGAGAAGGTGCGGGTGGAGGACAAGGTTCTGGCACTGGCGAAGGTACTGGTGAGGGTGAAAACACCGGCGAGGGTACTGAAGAAGGCGAGGGAACGGGTGAGGATGAAGATGATGATTTGTTAGCAGGATTTCCGGACGCCCCCGGAGATGCGCCGACGGCGGATGATGATCCGTTAACGTCGGAACAGGCTGAAGCGGTGGAAGGCTTTGGCGGGAGCACCCCCACCAGTCATCTGCCTCCTTCGGACCCGGATCAAATGGTCAGCGGAGAGTCGGGTGACACGCCCCCCGTGGATATTGCTGCGGTAGCCCAGGGCGAACGGGACCAAGAGGAAGCCCGCAATCGAGACCGGGAAGGCCTCCAACGGGACGATGCCCGGCAAGCCGAGGAAACCATACAAACGATCAATCAACAAAATGCGCAAGACCGAGACACCCAAGACACGGCGGCTCAGCAAGGGGTCACCCAAGCCCAAGCCCAAGGACAAGTGATGATCGATCAAGCCACTCAAACGGCCGACCCCATCATGAGTGGCCAGGACATGGCAGGAGCCATCGATAAAATTCAACAAGAAGGAAAAGACAAGATCCAAACCATTGAAGACAAGATTCGCCAGGGGTTAGGAGGCACCGGGCAAGGCGGGGGAGGGTCTACCCGCCAACCCCTACCCCCGCCTCCGTCCATGGGCACAGGCCCTGTGGATACCGCGGTGATTCAGTGCAATACCAAGTATGGGTCGGGGGGGGATAATCCGGGCTTTTTCACGATCGACTTTAGTGGAGCAACCGGGGTGGCGCAGTTTGAATATAGTATGGCCAATATCAAAGATGAAATGGAGGTGAGTGTCGGAGGGCCTGTTTTTAACACGACCTGCCGAAGCGGTGGCGAGAAGGTGCCCATCACGATCCCGTCATCGAATGCCCCCGTAACCGTGACGGTGAAGCCCAATTGTGCATGCAAGAAACCAAAATGTACGGGGACTATTTGGAGTTTTACGTTTTATTGTCCCACATCAGCCGGTGCTCCAACCAGCGGTCCTGCACAGCCAGGGATTCCCCAGGGAGGCCTTTTGGGACAATAACAACAAAAGAATAGGCTTGCCCCTTGAAGATAAACCTAAGGCTTTTTCGAATAAAGTAATGGACGGCCATTGAACTATTACTGGAATACCCATTAATTATGAGACCTTCTAAATACTGGTTTTTCGTTATTTTGTTGTGCGCCTTCGCGTTCTCTCCTCCGCCTACAGTATTCCCTGAAACTTTCAAGAATTTTTCCGGAAACGGGTCCGCCATTGTGATTGAGGGGAATCAAAACCGTGCTGAAAAACTTGCGCATCAGTCGGCCTTACGAAAGGCGGTCTCCCAGGCAATAGAAAGTGTAATCCAAAAAGGCACGAAGGAAGAGCTTCAATATCAAGTCAAGAAAAGCGATCTTCTGAAAGAACCATACCCCTACCTGGTTAGCCAAAAGGTCATTGAGTCAGCAGTGAAAGGCAAACTGTTGACGGTATCCATTGAAATTCAAGTGGATTCCGAGGCCCTCATCCGTTTCCTTGGGCAACAGGGAATTCTCGCGGTGCGGATAGAAGAAGAAAAACGAAAAGAATTGCCTCTCATCATGGTCCTGGTC
>JAOUGQ010000137.1 GCA_029865515.1 Nitrospirota bacterium | reverse complement strand
ATGTTTTTACAAAATTAGGAGGCGCCTGCCTCGGGAGACGTTGCGGGAATAACCAACGCATTGCCTGCTGTTAGCTGATGATGCCGTGGCTTGTTGCTTGCCAGGGTTCTCATTTACTGGGTAGGATTGTCAGATGGACGATTTCGGATGTCTGCTGAAACAGGATGGTGAATGATGCGAATGTATTGCCGAATGTTGGTATGGGGCAGAAGCCTCGGGCTGGTAGGCTTAATGTGGTTGGTGTGCGGGGGGGTGGTGTTGGGGCAGGATCTCGCCTCCTTTGAAAAGCGCGTCACCAAACATACGTTACAGAACGGGTGGACCTTTATCATTGTGGAACGTCCGGTGGCCCCGGTCTTTGCCTTTATGACCAGGGTCAATGTGGGATCGGCCCAGGAAAGTAACGGTCTCACGGGTCTGGCCCATATGTTTGAACATATGGCGTTTAAGGGGACGCCTCGCATAGGGACGACCGATTATCCAGCTGAAAAGAAAGCTCTTGCGGCATTGGAGGAAGCCTATCAGGCGTATCAAACCGAGAAGTTTGCTCCCGGTCCTGATCCGGAGGCGGTGAATCGCCTCTATACGGTCTTCAAGGAACGACAGCATGAGGCTTCTCAATATGTGGTGAAAAATGAGTTTGGCGATATTATTGAACAAGAGGGTGGAGTGGCGCTTAATGCGTTTACGGGTGCGGATGTGACCGGCTACTTTTATGCCCTTCCCGCCAACAAAGTTGAGCTCTTTGCCTATCTGGAGTCTGAACGATTTTTACAGCCGGTGTTTCGCGAATTTTATGAAGAACGGGATGTGGTGATGGAAGAGCGCCGGATGCGCACGGAAAGCCAACCCTTCGGCCGGTTGCTTGAACAATTTGTGGCCACGGCATTCATGGCTCATCCCTATCACCATCCGGTGATCGGCTATGCCAGTGATATTCAATCCTACACGATGACGGACGCCAAAAAATTTTATGAGGCACAGTATGTACCCGCCAATATGGTCACCGCGATTGTGGGGGATGTGAAACCCGAGACCATGATACCGATTCTGGAAAAGTATTTCGGTCGGATCCCGGCTGCTTCCGTGCCGCCCCCCATCCGGACAGTGGAGCCGCCCTCCATCGCCGAAAAAATCGTGATTTTACAAGATCCTTCCCAACCGTTATACGTCGAGGGGTATCATAAGCCGCCGGTCACTCATCCCGATCAACCGGTCTACGATGCGATCGACGACATATTGACCAATGGGCGGACCTCCCGATTGTATCGTTCGCTGATCAGGGATAAACGCATCGCGGTTTCTGTCGGTGCCTACGGCGAGTATCCGGGTGACAAGTATCCACATGTGTGGATGGCTTATGCGGTTCCCGGCAGGGGAGTGAGTAATCAAACTGTTCAGCAGGCCTTGCGTGAAGAATTCGACCGGCTCAAAACCCAAGACGTCTCTGATGACGAGCTGGCACGATTTCGCACCCGCGCCAAAGCGGGGTTGGTGCGGGCACTGGATAATAATCTGGGACTGGCAATGCACATGACTGACTATCAGATGTTGTTTGGAGATTGGCGTGAATTGTTCCGATCGATTGAAAAGTTGGATCAGGTGACCAAGGCGGATATTCGACGGGTGGCGAACACCATGTTTCAATCGACGAACCGGATTGTGGGAATGATTGAAACCGTTCCTCCGCCGGCCGGTGCTATGCCCTTGTCTTCGGGGGAGGGTCAATCATGAAGGGTATGAAATTCCAACATCGCTCGTTCCTCTTGTCAGGCCTGTGGGCAGTCCTCAGCCTGGGATTGGTTGAATTCGTTCTGCCGGGCATGCCTGCGTCGGTTCAGGCTCAAGTTGAAAAAGTCGAGGAATTACACTTTCCACCTTTGCCGGATCTCGTGATTCCTGAGCCTCAGCGCGTGGTCCTGGACAATGGGCTGGTGGTCCTGCTTATGGAAGACCATGAATTGCCTTTGGTGGGGGTGTCGGCATTTATCCGGACTGGTTCTCGATTGGAACCTCAAGGAAAAATCGGATTGGCTTCCTTGACGGGAACGGTGCTCCGCACGGGGGGCACCAAAAACCGGACCGGAGATGAACTGGATGAGTATTTAGAGGGGAAGGCCGCCGGGATTGAAACGGCAATCGGGGATACGTCCGGGACGGCTTCGATGAGCTGTCTGGCGGAAGATTTCCCCGAGGTCTTGAAGGTGTTTGGAGACGTGTTGCGGTTTCCGGTGTTTGATCCTGAGAAGTTGAAGATTGCCAAAAATCAGGTAATGGCCGAAATCTCCCGTCAGAATGATGATCCCGATGGCATTCTGTCGCGAGAATTTAAGAAGTTGATTTATGGAAAGGAATCGCCTTATACCTGGGATCCCACCTACGCCACTGTCAGTTCAATCACCAGAGAGGATGTGATGCGCTGGCATGCGACGTACTTCCATCCCAATCGCATCATCTTAGGGGTGAGCGGAGATTTCCAGAAAGAGAAGGTCCTCGCGCTCATCAAGACCATATTTGGCGATTGGGCCAAAGGTCCGGAGGTGATGGACCCGACGGCTTTTATTCAGCCGGCGGTTCCGGCAGGCGTGTTTTATGTTGAAAAAGACGATATGACCCAAGCCAAAATTGCCATGGGACACATGGGAATACGACGGGACGATCCGGATTATTATTCATTGGTGATCGTCAATCAAATTCTTTCAGGATCTTTTGGCGCCCGACTGTTTTCCAATATCCGGTCCAAGCAGGGACTTGCCTATGATGTACATGGGGGTGTCGGGCTACAATGGGACTATCCAGGGATGGCTATTCTCTCCATGTCCACGAAAACGGAAACGACGGGGAAGGGCATTGATGCGTTAATTACGGAAGCCCGGAACATGGTTGCTGACCCTCCAAGCGATGACGAAGTCGCCAAAGCGAAGACCAGCATTCTCAATTCCTTTGTCTTTTCGGTGGATTCTCCGGCAAAGGTACTTGGTAAATATCTGACCTATGAATATTATGGCTATTCCTCGACCTGGCTCAAAGAATTTCGCCAGGGAATTGAAAAGGTCACCACGACCGAAGTCCGGATGGCTGCACAAAAACATTTGCGACCGTCTGAATTCGCGATCCTGGTGGTCGGACCTCGAACCGGCACCAAACCGGCGTTGGCTCGCTACGATCGTATTCAGGAATTGGATATCCGCATTCCAGAGCCGCCTGCTGGAATGTAGACGACCTTGAATGGGTTGGATTGTGGATGTCGCTGTGTAGCTCCATGCATAATGCAGAGAGGTCGTGAGATGTCACCCTGGCTGAGTAGATGCCGTTCGTTCTTTTTTTGGGGACTGCTATCGAGCGTCCTGCTCGCGGGCTGCCAAACCAATCCCTATACCCACCGCTCCCAATTTCTGCTGATGCCGTCCGGATATATGAGCCAGATGGGGGCGACCCAATATAGTGAAGTCTTGCAGGATCCTAAGGTGGTGATTTCCAAGGATCCCCGTGAGATTGAGCCTGTTACGCGTGTGGCGACTCGTATTATTGCGGCGGCCAAGCGTTCTAAATATGCGGAAGTGGCGAAGGGATTTGATTGGGAAGTGACCGTCATCAAAGATGATAATACGAAAAATGCGTGGGCCTTGCCCGGCGGGAAAATTGCGGTATACACAGGAATTTTTCCCATGGCCAAAAATGAGGCAGGGTTGGCGGCCATTTTAGGGCATGAGGTGGTCCATGCCCTTGCGGAACATGGAGGAGAACGGATGAGCCAGGGCCTGGTGGCTCAATTCGGTATGACGGCGGCGGCGATCGTACTCTCTACCCAGGGTCTCAGTCCTGAATTGAATGATTTAGCGATGCAGGCGATGGGGCTTGGTGTGCAGGCCGGCGTCCTGTTACCGTTTAGCCGGAAACACGAATCAGAAGCCGATTATGTCGGCGTGTTGCTGGCCGCCGATGCGGGGTACGATCCCCGGGAAGCGATTCATATTTGGGAACGGATGGCTGCGGCCTCCAATGGGGCTCCCCCGGAATTTTTATCCACCCATCCAGCCCATGACACCCGGATTGCCGATCTTACCGGCTGGATGCCTGAAGCCATGAGTCTGTATGAAAAGGCCCCAAAAGCTTCCGTGGTCAACTTGCCCCCCATTACGCCTTCTCCACCCCAACCACCACCTCAATCACCTCCACGACAAAACGGGGCTCGTTTTCGTCGGTAACTGCGGTTCAGACAGACTCTATGGTCTTCAATGCGCTCGCCTCATGCTGCTGACAGGAAAGACAGCCATCAGGGGAAGAGTATGATCCTCGATTCCCGTCTATGCTGGCTGGGTTTGTTTGCCTGTGTGGTGTTGGGTGGTTGCGGGAAAAGTGAAGCGGTGGTAGAGATTGCCCTTCATCCGACTAAGCCCCATATTCTCTACATCGCCACCAACGACTATATTTATAAATCCCGTGACGAAGGCAGGACCTGGCACAACATGTCTGCCGGCATGACCCATTCCCGTGTGATTGCCCTCGCCATTGATCCCCTCTTCCCAGCTAATATTCTAGCCGGGACCAAAGGGGATGCCGTGTTCAAAAGTTATGATGGGGGCCAACGATGGGTGTCGCGACGGACCGGATTGGATGATGTCACGATTTCCTCGGTGGTCCACCAGTTGGTCTTTGCCCCGGGTTCCAGCCACCATGTCTTTGCCGCCACCTCCCTCGGTGTGTTTGAATCGGAAGATGGAGGGGAAACGTGGATCAAGCGGATGGAGGGGATGAAGGAAGTGCTCATGGTGGTGACGCTTGATTTTGACCCCCAGCAACCTCAAACGCTGTATGCCGGGACGAGCGGGGGTGTCTATAAATCCATTGATGGGGCTCGAGGATGGAAGAGGGTGAATAATGGCCTGGTGGCTTCCGACGTGCTGAAGTCTTCCCGGGCATTGGGAGTGACTCGAATAAAGGTTGACCCTCATCAACCCGATACGGTGTATACAGCCACGCTGAGCGGGCTGTACAAAACCAGCGATGGAGGGCAATCCTGGACTCGCATTGGCGCAACATTGTCCGATCAAATGTTGAGCGACCTGATTCTCGATCCAATCCACTCTCATGTTGTCTATGTGACCAACCGGGACGGAGTCTTCAGAAGTGAAGACGGAGGCGTGACCTGGGAATCCCGAAATGCGGGTTTGACGAATGTGAATATCCGTGCGCTGGCCATGAATGCGTTGGATGCCAACGTGCTTTATGTGGGCACAAATGGAAAGGGGCTTTTCAGGAGTCTGGATGGTGGATTATCATGGGAAGCCGTGCCTCTGGCGGTGGAAGAATCCGTGGAAGCCTCATCCTGAGTATCTGACGATTTGAATTCCTTCTTCCCGGGGATTAAGATTCTTCTCACATGTTCGTGTTGTGTGGTGGTGATTACTCTGCTATCTGACGAATTGATGGAAAGGTAACTGCTGTGGCTTTTTGGGATTCGAAACAGGGACGAAATCGTGCTGATGCGGTCTGCTCGTTTTGTGGCCGGGCAAAACCCGGAGCGACTAATTTGATCCAGGCCCCGACAAGACAGGTGTGTACCCAATGCCAGACGCCAGGGTCGGTGTTGATTTGCGCGGACTGCATCCAGCAATGTTCGAAGTTTTTGTCCGGGCATTCTGATGGCCATCCTTCCCCAGAGCCGCCATCGGGTCCCCTGCCGACCCCTCCTGAAATCAAAGCGGTGCTTGACCAGTATGTCATCGGGCAGGACCGCGCAAAAAAGATTCTCTCGGTGGCGGTGCACAATCATTATAAACGGGTGTTTAGTGGAAAAGATGTGCCCGATGTGGAGTTAGAAAAAGGCAACGTGATGCTGATCGGGCCGACAGGAACCGGCAAGACGCTCCTGGCCCGGACTTTAGCAAAAATTTTGCATGTGCCGTTTGCGATCGCTGACGCCACCACTGTGACGGAAGCCGGGTATGTGGGCGAAGATGTTGAAAATGTGGTTTTGAAGTTGTTGCAGTCGTGTGATTTCAACATGGCTCGGGCCCAAGTCGGCATTATCTATATCGATGAAATTGATAAGATCAGCCGGAAGTCGGAAAGCGCTTCGATTACACGGGATGTGTCCGGAGAAGGTGTCCAGCAGGCGTTGTTAAAATTGGTCGAAGGCACGTTATGCAATGTGCCGCCCAAGGGCGGGCGCAAACATCCTGAGCAGGAGTTCCTCCGTGTGGATACTACCAATATCCTGTTTATTTGTGGTGGCGCATTTGTGGGGGTGGAAGATATTATTGCCCAGAGGACCAATCAGAAACGCATGGGTTTTGGCGCGGGTTCCTCCAATGGGCAGGCGTTGACGTCTGATCAGTTGATGGGGAAAATCAAGCCGGAGGATTTATTGAAATATGGACTCATTCCGGAATTTGTCGGCCGGTTTCCCATTCTCGCCTCCTTGAATGATTTGCGAGTGGAAGATATGGTCCGGGTTCTGCAGGAACCGAAAAATGCTCTTCTCAAGCAATATCAAGCCTTATTCCAATTAGATGGCGTGCAGTTGGATTTTACTTCTGAGGCGGTTCAAGCTATTGCGACCCGGGCGTCCTCGATGAAAACGGGAGCCAGGGGACTTCGTTCTATTTTGGAAGAAGTGATGCTTGATTTGATGTACGATGTTCCCGCTCTGAAAAATATCAAACAGGTCATTATCACCGAGGATGTGATTGACGGGACGGGCGTTCCTCAAATGATCGCGTAGGGAGGACGACCATGAATGCCCCGCCCGGTGAGGGATGTTGCATTCTTTTTAATTCTGACTTATGCTAACGGGAAATTCATCACGACGTTCGGGCCCCGTGGTGAATGTGTTGATTGTTGTGGCCCATCACTGATGTTGTTTTGCCAAGGAATCCGCAAGGAATCTGATTGGAAGTTAGTCCTAAGTCGCCACCTGGTTTGCGTTCTCGGGCCGTTCCTTCCCTTCTCATCTCCTCGAACCGTGCAAAACAATATCGCATTTAGAAGGAGGGACCCCGATGGGTTCAAAGATCTATGTTGGTGGTTTGCCGTATTCCACGGCAGAGCAGGAATTGGCTGACCTATTTGGGCAGCATGGTGCCGTGACGTCGGCCAAAATCATTACGGACAAGTACACGGGCCAATCGCGAGGGTTTGGCTTTGTGGAAATGGCGTCAGATGCTGAAGCCAAGGCCGCAATTGATGCGCTGAATGGGACCGAACTGGGAGGCCGCACCCTGACGGTCAATGAAGCGAAACCTCAAGCTCCACGAACCGGAGGATTTGGGGGTGGGGGAAATCGTGGTGGTGGCGGAAACCGTGGTGGCGGTGGAGGCAAACGACCTGGTGGCGGTGGAGACCGGTGGTAAGTCACTGAGTCACGACAATTTGCTCATCAATGAAAGCGGGGGATCCATTCCTGGATCCCCCGCTTTTTTTTGACCTTGGGTAATGGTCCGGAAACATTGTAGAATGAGATGGTGAATGACAGGCTCGGCAA
>JAOUGQ010000136.1 GCA_029865515.1 Nitrospirota bacterium | reverse complement strand
GAAGTTGGTCATCCATTCCTCAGGCTTTTGGTTTCCCCAAGGATACAGCCGCCCGTCCGTTCCCCTGGCCGCCTTCTCCCACTCATTATTCCTGGGAAGACGTTTTTCAGCCCAGGAGCAATACGCCGAGGCATCATAATAATTCACGCCGGCCACCGGCCGGTCACGATGAGCAACCGGATCGACATCATCCCACGCTGCCGGAATCCTTTCAGCTTCATTGGTATCACGCAGAAACCTGGCGTACTGCTCCACGGTGACCTCGTATTGATCCATGTAAAAAGCCCGCACGGAAGAGTTCCGTGGAGGATTATCCTGATACCGGCTGCTTCCACTCACAAATGTTCCTTCTGGAATCAGGATCATCGGCACACCATCCTTGCCATTGATCTTCTGTTGAGGAGGCAAGGAAGCAGGTGGCAAGGGAGTTGGAGGTTCCGGTGCACCGGGCTGAATATCTGCCAATGGCTTCTCCGGTTGAGGCACGGGTTCTTTGACTGGGGCAAAGAGCTTATCCTGAGAAATCGCCTCCGGATGAATGCCCAAACCGCGCAAAAACACCCATAAACTATCGGCCGGATTTCCCCGTCCAAATTGATTCCCTCGTCCTTGAATCAATCCGATCACCTCGCCCTTGCGGACCAGCGCGCCTCCCGACGCGCCATCGTCCACCCGCACATCAAAGGTCAAATCACGGCCCCGGCGAGCAGCCATATACCCATGCAAAACCGTCCATGATCCGACTTCTCGAGGTAACCCCAACACGGAGACCGGCTCGCCACTTGATACTTCCACATACTGAGTCGCAAGTGGCAACCAGCGCACGGAAGCAGGAATGTCAGCGGATTGTTTCACGCGGAGCAGGGCGAGCCCCCGGTCTTCGTCGCCTAACTCCGACCCCGGTTCGATAGCACTGCTCACAGACCCGCTGGTCTGCTGATAAAACTGTATTCGGGGATGAGAATCTCCGGCCACCACATGCGCCGCAGTCAGGATAAATATTTCCTCAGAATTTATCTTCACCACAATTCCACTTCCTTGTTGGTGGGCGGTGGTAACTTTGACAATGCCTGCCAGCAGAGGCTCCACAGAATCTTCCTGAGCCACCCCAGGTCCTGCTGCTCCAACAACTAGACCAATCCCCGCCAACAGACTGACAATCCTTCGTCGCCTTGACACCTCAGCCCTCCCGATACGGTTCAACCAACCATGGTACCTTGATTCATTCAAGGGAACAACTTGAATCCTGCCATTAAAGATGTCCCGTCTCTTGGAAGCCAAACAAGTACGTGGGAGTGACATGCTTCTTTTGTCTGCTGGGGATACTGCCAGAAACTCTCCCTGCGAGTGCCCTGAATACGGGATAGGCGGTCACCCAAGAACAAAACTGGTGGCCTAGCAAAAATCCGCACCAAAAGAGATAAAACCCTTAAGAAGAAGTGGAGACAGACCGAAAAAGAATAAAAGAAAAAAAAGGGGTACAACACGTGATCTCGGCCCAATTACCAATAAATGAAGAACAGCGGCTCGCCGCGCTTGAACGGTATCATCTTTTAGATACCATGCCAGAGTCATCGTTAGATGACTTCACCATGTTGGCTGCTCACATTTGTCAAACACCGATTGCCCTCATCAGTTTAGTCGATGCTCACCGTCAATGGTTTAAATCCAAGGTTGGCATCACGGCTCCAGAAACTCCCAGAGATATCGCCTTTTGCGCCCACGCCATATTGGAAAAAGAAATCTTTGAAATTCCCGATGCTTTGGAAGATTCGCGGTTCGCCGACAACCCGCTCGTCACCAAAGACCCCAAAATCAGATTTTATGCTGGGGCTCCCCTTCAAACTCCGGAAGGCCAGGCCATCGGGACCCTCTGTGTCATCGATCGTCTCCCCCGAACGCTGACACCCGAACAACAAACAGCCCTTCAGGCCCTGGCCCGGCAAGTCATCAACCAAATGGAATTTCGAAAACATATCGCAAGCCGAATCAAGAAAGAGAATTTTTTTCACTCCATTATCGAAGCGGCCCCCAGCGGCATGCTCATGATCGATCACCAGGGCTCCATCATCTTGGCCAACCGGCTCCTGACTCAACAGTTCGGCTATGGCCAGGAAGAGCTCCTGGAGCAACCCATCGAGGTCCTCGTGCCGGGCCGGTTCCGGGATCAGCATCCGGCCCATCGGACCTCCTTCTTCCAGACCCCCACGCCTCGCCAAATGGGCAGCGGTCGCGACCTCTACGGCCTCCGCAAAGACGGCTCCGAATTTCCCGTCGAAATTGGCCTGAATCCCGTCACCACTGACGAAGGTACCTTCGTCCTGGCCTCCGTTATCGATATCACCGCAAGAAAAAGACAGGCTGAACAACAAAAAAGATTATCCAATCGTTTGTTGTTGGCTACTCAGTCCGCCAATATCGGAATATGGGAGTGGAACATCACCCAAAATGAACTAACCTGGGATTCCCAAATGCATGCCTTATATGGTCTGCCTCCTGATTCCAAACAGGTACCCTATGCGACCTGGGCCAATGCCCTCCATGGGGAAGATCGGGAAGCTGCGGAGGATGCTCTTCAAAAGGCCCTTCGAGGAGAACGGGATTTCAACACCGAATTTCGAGTCATTTGGCCAGACAAATCCGTGCATTTCATCAAAGGTTCCGCATTAGTCGATCGAAATTCAAAAGGCGAAGCGATCAGAATGATCGGAGTGAATTGGGATATCACAAAAGAAAGAAATGCCGAGGAAGTTCTGCAAATTCATCTGAACGAATTACAAAGAAGTAACCAAGAATTAGAGGATTTTGCTTCTATTGCATCTCACGATCTCCAAGAGCCTCTTCGAAAAATCCAAGCATTTGGAGATCGCTTAAAAGGAAAATGGGCTGAAACGCTTGGGCCACAGGGATTGGATTATCTTGAACGAATGCAAAATGCAGCAGGGCGAATGCAAACTCTGATTACCGACCTCCTATCGTTTTCACGGGTCACGAGTAAGGCCAATCCTTTTGTCCAAGTTGATCTTGCCAAGGTTGCCAATGAGGTGGTCTCAGATTTAGAAGTCCGTATCACTCAAGTTGGGGGTAAGGTAGAGGTAGACGACCTTCCAATTATCGAAGCCGAACCGACTCAGATGCGCCAACTCTTTCAAAATCTTATCGGGAATGCCATGAAGTTTCACAAAAAGGATGAGCCGCCATTGGTGAAAATTCAGTCTCATTATGTGAATGGGCAGAACTCAATCGCCTCTCAGAATCGTTGGATTAGTCTGACAGTTTCTGATAACGGAATCGGGTTTGATGAAAAATATGTGAAAAAAATTTTTAGCATTTTTCAACGGCTGCACAGCCATTCGGAATATGAAGGGACGGGTGTCGGTTTAGCCATTTGCCAAAAGATTGTTACGCGTCATAAGGGTGAAATCACCGCAAAAAGCACTCTTGGCAAAGGGACAAGCTTTATCATTACCTTGCCTACTGTTCAAGGAAAGGATAAAAAACTAGCATGAGTGGTCCAGTTACCCCGATTACGGTCTTAATGGCGGATGACGACCCTGATGACCGTTTGATGACAAAAGAAGCATGGGCAGAAAACCGAATTGCCAATAAGTTGGTTTTCGTCAATGATGGAGAAGAATTAATGGATTACCTGTATCACCGTGAGAGGTACAGTGATCCCAAAATATCCCCTCGCCCCGGGCTCATTTTATTAGATCTCAACATGCCCAAAAAAGATGGACGGGAAGCTTTGAAGGAGATTAAAGCTGATCCAGATCTCGCACGAATTCCAATCGTTATCATTACGACATCCAATGCAGAAGAAGAGATCATTCGTTCGTATGACCTCGGGGTGAACTCCTTTCTGAGTAAACCTGTCACATTTGAGCAATTGGTCAAAATGATTCATCTGTTAAATGAATATTGGTTAGGGATTGTCCGTCTTCCTGGCAACAATGATCAAAATGGAAAAATCCGAGGTTAAAATACTCCTTGTCGATGACGATGAGGATGATTACATCTTGACGGAAGATATGCTGAATGCCGTTGCTCCTTGGTCTTTTGATTTGGAATGGGTCTCTCAGTATGGCGAAGCCATTCAGCGGTTAAGAGAAAACGAATATGACGTATGTTTAATTGACTACCGCCTTGGAGGACAAGACGGGTTGGCTCTATTTTCGGAAGCTTTTGAAGGGGGAGCGCAGACGCCCTTCATTATGCTTACCGGCCAGGCGGATCAGGCCATTGATGAAAAGGCCATGCAGGCAGGGGCAGTCGATTTTTTGGTCAAGGGTCAAACCGATGGGCACTTGCTGGAGCGTTCCATCCGGTACGCTCTTGAACGGGCGCGTGTAAAGAAGGCAGAGCGGGAAGTCATTCAGATGCGGGAGGATTTTATTGCGAATGCGTCTCACCAACTCCGGACCCCTATCACATCGCTACAGGGCTATCTGGAATTATTAGTAAAGGACCGCGTTCCAGACCCTGTTATTCGGACTGAATTCATCGCAAGGGCCTATGAAGACACTAAACGCCTGGCTGTTCTTGTTAATGATCTTCTCGATAGCTTTCGATGGGAATCTGGCTTTTTTCAGGTCACTCTGGAGAATATCGACTTATGTGATTTACTTCAAAATTCCCTAGAAGCTGTGAAAGGCCTGGCCCAGTCAAAGAACATTTCGTTGGAATTAACCTTGCCGCAAAAATCCTTGCTGATAAAGGCAGACCCGCACTTATTGGAACAAGTCTTGACTAATCTGCTGAGCAACGCCATCAAGTTTTCGGAGAAGGACCGACCCATCCTCCTAGACGCGAAGAAGAAAGAGGATCACATCACCGTTAGTGTAACCGACCAAGGGCCTGGAATTTCTGCAGAAGATCAAGCCAAGTTGTTTGCTAAATTTTATCAAGGTGACACCGCAGCCAAACGAGCCGGCGTCGGATCTGGGCTCGGGATATACATTGCGAAGAAAATCGTTGAGGCCCACGGGGGACAAATCAATGTAGAAAGTGAGATAGGAAAAGGCACGACCTTTTCTTTTACTATTCCATGGTCAAATCCCGACGGTCCTAGTCTGAAAGAAGGCATTTCCAACATTAAGGGCGTCAAGGCGATGGAGGTAGAGGTCTAATGGGAAGAAAAATACTAATTGTCGATGATGAACCAAATGTCGCGTACTGGCTTTCCTACGCCCTCCAAACAGAAGGATATGAAGTCGAAACGGCTGAGACCGGAAGGGAAGGCTTGAATAAAATTCTGACGGCCCCTCCCGACCTGGTCATTCTTGATGTAATGCTGCCAGACCTAAGCGGTACCGAAGTCTGTGAACAAATCAGGGCCAATCCAGGAACCATTTCCTTGCCCATTATTATGCTCAGCGGCCGAACCCAAGTTCCCGACAAAGTTAAAGGGTTAAAGTCTGGCGCTGATGAATACATCACGAAACCAGTTGAAACCGAAGAAATGCTAGCTCGTGTCGAAGCCCTTCTGAATCGCACAATTCGATTGAGCAAGACCCAGTCAGCTAGCCACGGTAAGGTCCTGGGATTTTTAGGGGTCAAGGGTGGCGTCGGGACCACGACCGTTGCACTAAATGTCGCCCTGGCTTTAGTTAAAAATCAAAAAAAGGTTATTGCGGCGGAATTGCGACCTTACTTAGGCACCTTTGCCCCGCAATTGGGACTTTCGCCCAATCGCACGTTAGCCGATTTGCTGAATTTAGAGTCCGAGGAAATTGATGCCCACCAACTTAGCAGGCGCCTGATCACTCACTCTAGCGGGTTACAAGTACTACTAGGTCCCCCAAACATGGCTATGTGTCAAGAAATACAGCCCAATCAGGCCGAAGCGATAGTGGTAGGGCTATCTGGCATGGCGGACTACACGATTATTGATCTTGCCTGGCATCCATCTATGATGAATCAGGCCATAATGAAATGTTGTGATTCTCTGGTAATAGTGCTGGAACCTGATCCAGCCTGTATCGCGTTAGGACAACAAACCGTTCAGCTCATGCAGGAATGGGGCATTGGGACAGAAAAAACATGCGCAACTATTGTTCAGCGTGGGGAAGCCACATCACAGGCGTTATCGGATATCGCATCCCAAGTCGGTTGTGAGATCGCAGGAACCATGACTCGAGCTTCCGAACTGTCTCTGCTTGCCCTAAGGCAAGGCTCCCCTTTGGTTCTTTCACACCCCGAGAGCCTGGCTGCCGGAACCCTCACCGAATTAGCTAATCGACTGGGAGCTGAACAATCCATGGCTTTTGTTCGATAGCCTTCTTAGACTTCCATGCCAGTATTCTCATTCGAATTGGCAAATCCACCAATCTGTTGCCCGACTCCCCGTTTTCCTGGTCAATATGAGCGCCGGTTTTTAAAATAATCCCCTGTGCCTAGCGAATTCCTTATCATGCGGCCGCCATCCCAGAGCTTCTGCTAAAACCGGGCTTTCTGGTTATCCCTTAAAAGCCACGTCAGCCTGCCAATGCCATTCCACTGTTTTAATTATTGCTTTCTGTGAATACGGTAACGCTCTGTCCTTGTTTTACCCACTCACCTGGGCCTATTTTTCAGATGCTTCAGGTCTATAGCCCACAAGAAAAGGTGTCTAAAAAGGGGGCGTGAGTCTTTTCTTGCTTAAGCCAGGTAAATTTACCCCATACGCCATAGGCTCTGTTCTTAGGACATGAGACGACCTGGACACAGTGGATGACAATCGAAGCTAGGCCATTAGAAAAAGACTCACGACCCCTTTCCTGACACTTTTTCTTATGAGTTTAATGGACACAAAGGAATTGCCATTCAGCGAGGCCGGTTTTCGCAACAATCGCCCGAGGCTCCTGGGCACCCGGGCCTGCTTGTCCCTCTAAAACCAAATACCAGCGAGTAGGATTGGGGATTTCCGCTGGGTTGATTATTCCTCCAAAGAAAATCTCCTGACCGGATGGGGGATCAGTATACTGGCCCAAAAGGTTTCTGGTTTCATCAGGACCATCGTAATAAAAAAATGCGGTTCCTCCAAAATTCAAGTCAGCGGGGATTTCAACAGCTACCTCCATGTAACCGAAGTCATCCGCGGGAGTCTGATTGCAGAAGGGTCCACCGATATTTTGGCCCCGCACGCTGTATGTTTGCTCAATAACCTCAACTTCTCCACGGAAGAAATAATTGAGGACGGCGGCGGAATAGCCCACCGCGCGGGGGATGAGGTGACTGGAATAAGCGTCGTACACTGCATCATCCAACTGGAGTTGGCCTATGAGGTCAAATTGCAAATGGGCAAGAGTAAATTTTGCCAAGGCTTGATTTCCTGTGTATTTGGCTACCCGTGCCCCAGGAAACGGCGCGCTGCCCAAGCGAGGCAAAGTCAAATAAGGAGAGGGTGAAGGGGCAGGGATTAGTTCAGCCAAACTGGGGTGGTCGTAAAGTCGTAAAAAAGGGGATACACCGGAAATAAAGTTTGCTTGCCCCGAGATGCGATCATCACTGAAAAAATT
>JAOUGQ010000461.1 GCA_029865515.1 Nitrospirota bacterium | reverse complement strand
TTGACGTGCCTAATCTTCTCTTGACCCATTTCCCAACCGCAGCACGTATCGGACAAAAACATGGCTGGAATTCCCCGAAATTTCATTCCGCCTTAACCGCTGTTGATAGCGTGGTTGCCCAAATCCTCGACAGGTACCAGGAGCTCGGCGTTTTATCCCGAACGATGGTGATTGTGACGGGACTACACAGCGGACCAGTCAACGCGCCAGCGACAAACGTAAAGAATGTCACCACGATGACTGGTGCCACGGACTTCAACCCAACGATCCCTTGGATCGCCTGGGGCGCCAATGTGAAAGCCAACTATCCCATCGGCAAAACTATTTCGTTATTAGATACAGGGGCCACCATCATGTATGCCCTTGGATTAGAGACTCATACTGAATGGGACAGCCATGCGGTGGAAGAGATCTTCGAAGCTATCCCAGAACGGCGGAGCACTAACAATGAACTCCAGTAAATTTACTAAGATGCCTCAGACTCATGCCCAACTGTGGAAAGGAGGCCTTGCCCTTCTCTGTGTGGTCGCGTCTCTTGGCATGGCCCCGGTCGGGCATTCGGCCGAGCCGATCAATCCACTCTTGCAGAAATTTTCCATTACGGTGGATTCAACAGCTCTAGTCCCTCCGACCTCGTGGCAAGTGCCGGGAGTCACTCCGTTGATTCACACTATGGACCCGATCAGTTCTGAGGCGTTCGCGACGACAATCGTGAGAGCAGTCAGTCTCAATCCCGGTACGTACCGGTTCGGCACCTTTACCTTTGATTTCCCTTTCATTGTCTCCCGCGAGGGGCTTCTCCAATTTGACCCGTCGTTGGATCAATGCGTGAAAGGGCGAGAAACGCGTACGCTGACGGTGCTATGTAGTCATACACAACCGTATCCACAGCAACCTGATTATTAATCATCTCTATGGATAAGGGATGTAGCCGCCCTTGCCTTTTTAATCTTACTTTAGCTGAGAAGAATTGAGGCCATGGTCTTCGGATGGAGCAAAAAACTATGAATCGAATTGTACGATACGCTTGTCACGTGATCGCCCTTTTGGCCTTTTTTGCGGCTGACTCCAGGGTTACCCTAACCCAGGTCTTTGCTGCGACCGACTCCTTCAACCAACCAGCCGACGCTGAAGTCAGCCAAGGAGCAGGGCCAGAGGGTGCTTCCGACCTGACTCTCAGGTACTCGGAAGCATTGGCGGCTGGTCAAGTGGAGGAATGGGCCGCCCTGGACCTGGGCTGTTTAACCAGACAACACAAGCAGAAAGATTCGTCTAGCAAGCCATTATCGGAATCAGCGGCGAAGGCCTGTTGGGAAGAGACCTTAACTGCCCATCAGGAACTGGTCAGGGATGAGCCGGAATCAGGGATTTTCGGGGCACTGGGGCGAGGAACAGGGTTAGGACTCATCCATGAGAGCCATCGACATGCGGATTTCTGGAAAGACTATCCTCCGGCATTGGCAATCTCTCCCGCAATTGTTCCTCAAGGCCAACAAGCCTTTCTTCCTCAAGTGAGCGTAGCGGGCACGCAGCCTCCCCGTTCAGGCGGATTGATCCTCGTGCCGGGGCAGAACCCGGTCGAAGTTCAAGTGGTGGAGACGCATCTTCTCGTGACCTATCCGGATCCCATGGTGGCCCCTTTGGCCTTACGGCCCGGTGAACCCTGGTGGGCCAGTGGAGTCATCCGCCGCTATGGCCCCGTCCGAACTCTCCTGGTCCGATTTTTCGTGGTCAGTGGACTTCAGAGCTACGGTTATGCCGTGGACCACGCGATCGTGAACGAAGCTCTCGTGGATGCTCCGCAATTAGCGGAGCCCGGCTCCCCCGGCATTCTGCCAGACTCCCCAAAATGGTGGGACCGGAGTCAGGCTGCGCAACTCTTTGAAGATGAGCTGCGTCAGGCTCAACGATTGGATTCGTTGACTGACCGGCTTGGGAAGTATCGCCGGCTCTTGTTATTAGACCCCAATCACCCAGCTTTAAATGCGGCCTTAGGGGCTGATCTGTACCTTGCCTTTCTTCGGGAGGGAATGGCTAAAGGCGGAATCAACGCGACGGATGAAGCCACAGTCTTCAGACTGGTCGAATTGTACTGGAACCTTCAAGCCCAGACCTGGCGACAGGAATTTACCGAAGTGGCGACGGGCCACTCCCGTGCGGCGGATGCGTTCTTTGCCGCCATGCCCGCACTAGAAATCGCCGTACGAGGAAACGCGGGCACCCCGGAAATGCGGCGAAATCTTGGAGCCTTATATCGCTGGAACAACGATTCAGCTTCGGCCTTACGCATGCACGAAGAACTGCTCAACAAAGCCCCCCCCACGGAT
>JAOUGQ010000135.1 GCA_029865515.1 Nitrospirota bacterium | reverse complement strand
TCGCCGGACATGGACAGAGAAAGATCGCCCGCTGATCATGGCGGATCCCCCTCCCATTCCGAAAACTCACCCGGTTATTCTTCAAATGAAAAAGCTGCAAGAACCTGTGTTGATTCAAGAGGAGAAACGTGCAGTTGATGATTGGGGAGAATTTCTTGATGGCCAGCAAGCGCATGTGTGTGTGCCATTATTGACCGGTGAAGGACGGTTGTTAGGGTTTTGTATCCTCAGTCATGACTTGCCTGATGAAGTGTATGATCAAGATGATTGTGATTTACTTCGAGCCATTGCTCATCATGTGACGATGCTGCTGATCCAATGTGAATTAGTCGAGGAACGCAGTTCAGCGGCTAAATGGGAAGCGGTGCATCGGTTCGCCGCATTTTATTTGCATGATTTGAAAAATTTGGCGTGTAGTTTATCGATGGTGGCGCAGAATGCTGAACAATATGGGGATAATCCGGAATTTCAGGTTTCTGCCATGCGAACGGTTCGAAATACTTCTCAACGAATCATCGAGTTAATGGGGCAATTGGCCGGTCAGGCAAAAGAATCCAATCGGCACGAGGAGTTTGTCACTCAAGCCGTGGATATGAATATGCTGGTCGAGGAAACACTTGCGGCAGTGAATGGTTCGGGATGCACGCCGAATTTTCACCCCGGGCCAGAGGTGCCAATGCTTCAGCTCAAGTCGGAGTCTATAAAGCAAGTGTTGTTGAACCTGATCCTCAATGCGCGTCAGGCGACCGGTGAGGATGGAACGATCGATATTTCCACCGCCTATGATGGAGAACAGGTGATCATAGAAATTGTCGATACGGGGGCCGGGATGTCAGCGGACCAGCTTGAAAGCCTCTTTCAGCCGTTTAATAGTTCAAAACAGCATGGATTGGGTGTTGGGCTGTTTCAATGCAAACGAATCGTGGAGGATCATCAGGGGATGATTCACATTGAGAGCCAGGAAGGGCGTGGGACGAGGGTGATCATAACGTTTCCGACAAATATCGTTGAGCACTCAAGCACGGGTCCGTCTGGAGTGTTTCCGACCGGTGTGGGGTCTGACCCAAGAAAAAACGGATGATCAGGCAATCTGATTCTCTTTCTGAGGAATCACCGCTGCCTTCCCTTCTGTTGGTTGATGCAAGTCAAGAAATTCCTGAACAGAGGTAAACCTGGGCACTGATCGCCCCTTCCAGTTTTTCTCCACGATTTCTTCAACTTCACGGTGCCTTAGGATCGATAGGACGCATTGATTTTAATGTAGTCGTACGTCAAATCGGTTGTCCAAATGGTGGAGGATCCTGTCCCCATGCCGAGTGAAACGGAAATGGTAAAGGAGGGGCGGCGCATGATTTTTTGAATCTGCCCTTCCACCCGCGGACCCAGTCCTTGCCCGTCTTTGACGATGGGAAGGCCATTAAACGCAATGACAATACGATCGGGACGAAGGGGCAACCCGGCCCGGCCCAGCGCGGCGATAATGCGGCCCCAATTGGGATCAGCACCAAAAATGGCCGTTTTGACCAGGGGAGACGTGGCTAAGGTTTGAGCAAATTGTTTAGCCGCTTTCTGGCTTGAGGCTCCGGAGATTTCGATCTTGATGATTTTTGTGGCTCCCTCTCCATCACGGCAGATTTCCATGGCCAGGAAGTGGCAGACCTCATGTAACAGATTTTGGAATTGAGCTTGGGCGGAAGAAGAGCCACGTATCGGTGTGTTGCCAGCCAGGCCATTGGCGAGACAGAGAACGGTATCGTTCGTGCTGGTTTCTCCATCTACAGAAATACAGTTAAACGTTTGGTTGGCGACGGTGCGCAAGGTTGCTTGCAGGGTTTTTTGGTCAATCACCGCATCTGTGGTGAGATAGGCCAACATGGTCGCCATGTCAGGGTGGATCATTCCTGAACCTTTGGCTATTCCGCCTATTGTGACCATTTTCCCGGCAATCCGTTGTTGAACTGCGATTTCTTTAAGGCGGGTATCTGTCGTCATGATGGCCTGGGCGGCTTCCCGGTACCCGGCCTTTCTGAGCTGTGCAACAAGGACCGGGATTCCGTTCCTGACCGCCGGCATGGGGAGGGGAACTCCAATGACACCAGTGGATCCGACAAACACCTGGTGGAAAGGAATTTGTAATTGGTCGGCTACTCCGCGTCCCATCTCCCTGGCATGCGCTAAACCTTCCGTTCCGGTAAAGGCGTTCGCATTGCCACTATTAATGATTACCGCTTGCCCCATGCCCTTCTTTAAGTGAAGTCGGTCGAGGATCACTGGAGCGGCAGGGAGTTTGTTGGAGGTGAATATCCCGGCGATCGGACCAGGCTTCTCGGAAACGATCAAGGCCAGGTCAAGCTGCTTGGTTTTTTTTATTCCTGAATGGATTCCTGCCGCTAAGAATCCTTTGGGAGCTGTGATCCCACCTTTTATCCGTTTAGACATGACAAAATCCTGTTTTGATTATTGAAGAATGGTGTGTGATGTGTTTATGGGAAGAGCCCGGGTCCGGTTAATCCCAGTGTTTCAGAAAGTCCTACCATAAGATTCATGCATTGAATGGCTTGTCCGGCCGCTCCTTTCACCAGATTGTCTAGTGCGCCTGTGGTGATGAGATATCCCGTCCGGGGGTCGTAGGTGCAACTGAGGTCACAGAAATTTGATCCCCGAAGGTTCTTCGGATTGACCCCTTCGGCGTGAGGGAAGAGTCGCATGAAATATTCGTCGTGATAACGGCTTTGGTACGCCGCATCCAGGTGAGATTGCTCTACCCCTGGTTTCACTTTGGCATAGGCGGTGCTGAGAATGCCTCGATTAATGGGTATTAAATGGGGAGTGAATAGCAGGGACGGGTGCTCTGCGGTTGATGTTGAGGAAGCAGGCGCCAGCCGTGCTAATTCCTGTTCGATTTCAGGCACGTGTCGATGTTTGGAAATTTTATAGGCGTGAATCGCCTCATGGGATTCCGGAAAGTGGTATGCCAGCGACGGTGAACGCCCGGCTCCCGAGATTCCAGACTTCGCGTCAATGATGATCGAGCGACTCTCTAAAAGGTTTTCGGTCACAAATGGAGCAAGCTGTAAAATGGCCACGGTGGGATAACAGCCAGGGACCGCGACAAGCCGGCTTTTGGAGATAGCCTTGCGGTTCAGTTCCGGCAGTCCGTACACCGCTTCCTTGAGCAGGTCAGGGAAGGGATGCGCGGTTTGATACCATTTCTCGTAGATCATCGGATCTTGCAGGCGGTAATCAGCACTTAAGTCAATGACATGTTTCCCATGGGAGAGGAAATCGGCCACGGGCTGTAAGGATTGCGTATGAGGCAGGGCAAGAAAGACTATGTCTGCTTCCTGGGCGATCGACGCGGTGTTGAGGGACGTTAATGAACAGTCCCAAATCTTGGTGAGATGAGGAAGCAGCGAGGAGACGGCGAGGCCCTGAGATTTTTCAGACGCCACCACCCGTGTCAGGGTAACCTGGGGATGGAGGCTTAGTAATCGGAGTAATTCACTGCCTGTATAGCCACTGGCTCCAATCACTGCGACGCGAATGTTTTTCTTATCCATGGCTTTCTCAAAAAATGGGTTTATGGGAGAGTTGATGACACGTGTTTCACCCTTCGGGATTCACCAAGCGATTGGCGGCCTTCCCTTCGACTCCGCTCAGGGCAGAACTGGACGTGCTTTTTGAGCATTTCCTGATTTTTTTTCCACTTTTAGTTCCCCGCATACGGAGTAAAATGCAAAATATTTCTGTTATTCAATAGCCAATTTTGGAGAAACGTAGAGTGCAAGAACCTCCAAGGAAATGGTTTTCTTGCCCTTGCGGCAATTATTTGTCCGTGAATTATTGAATTGGGGACAAGGGTCCAGGAAGATGTCGTATTCATAAAAAAAGGGGAGGCTGGAAGGCCTCCCCCATGTTTCTGCGTAAATGGTGAACCTGCCAATTATCGCTTGGAATATTGGAAGCGAGCTCTGGCTCCTTTTTGCCCGTATTTTTTCCGTTCTTTCACCCTGGAATCTCTGGTTAACAACCCGTTTTTTTTCAGTGGGTCCCGTAGTGAAGGATTGTATAGGGCTAAGGCTTTTGCAATGGCATGGCGAAGGGCTCCCGCTTGCCCTGAAACGCCCCCACCCGTCAGGGTGGCTTTGACATTAAATTGCCCGGCGGTTTTGGTCACCTCGAATGGAGTTTGCACTTGGATTTGATGCGTCAATCGTGGGAAATACGCTTCTAAGGATCGTGCGTTGACTTGAATTTCGCCTTGTCCTGGTTCTACCCAGGCTCGGGCAATAGCGTATTTTCTTTTTCCAGTTGCGTATTGGACTGTGTCAACCATGTGAGAATAGATCTCCTTTTTTCTTGAAAATGAGACTGATGAATTTATAGGTTGAGAGGCTGTGGGCTTTGAGCTTGATGAAGGTGCTCAGGGCCACTATAAATTTTGAGCTTTCTGGCCATTTGCTTTCCTAAGGTACATTTAGGAAGCATGCCGCGAATCGCCTTGGAAAGAATTTCGGTTGGCTTCTTGGCATGAAGATGCTCAGCGGTGATGGCTTTTATGCCTCCAGGATACCCTGTATGGTGATAGTAGGTCTTGGTGCGAAATTTATTGCTGGTGAATTGAACCTCGCTGGAATTAATAATGACGACATGATCTCCTGTGTCGACATTGGGAGTGAAGATTGGCTTATGCTTTCCGCGAAGAATCGAGGCCACCTTCGTGGCCAGGCGTCCAACGGTTTGCCCTTTGGCGTCAACTAAGAACCATTTTCGTTCGATTTCCAGCGGTTTGGCTTGATAGGATCGCATGAGTGTCTTGATTCCTTTCCTGACTTTGTGAGTGTCTAGATATCAGTCTTTTCAGACTGTTCAGATCCTTTTTGATCGAGTTTTGAAAGCCATGTATCCAAATCTTCCCCCCCGCGGCGTTCGAGCACTTCTGGTGTGACATAGATTGGGCACTGACATCGGAGAGCCAAGGCAATCGCATCGCTCGGTCTTGAGTCAATCGTCTTTTCCAAGTCATCTTTGGATAAAAACAGGGTTGAGAAATACGTGTTATTTTTGACTTCAGTGATTACGACCTTGTTCAGGGTAAAGCCAAGGTGTGAGGCAAAGCTACAAATGAGATCGTGGCTCATGGGGCGTGGCGGAATCACGTTCTCCAGGGCCAATCGGATCGATGTTCCTTCAGCTGTTCCAACCCAAATAGGAAGAACCTCTGAATTTTTTTCATCCCGTAATACCACGATTTGCGTGTCGGTATTCGGATCGACCAACACTCCGTGAACTTTTAAGGGAATTAATGTGTTTGTTTCAGTCATCACCGGTACACTCAAGCCGCATGAAAATTATTCTTTGCCTCTAAATGAAAATCGGCTAGATATCTGATTTGCCGAAATCCTCAGGCTTCAGATTTTCCAGCCATCGTTCTAATTCTTCAGAGTTTTGTTTGTGGAGGACTTCCCCCGAAGCAAAAATAGGGGCCTCCGTGCGAAGGGCCACCGCAATTGCATCACTTGGTCGAGAATCAACAGTAAATTCAGAGTCCCCGAACAGCAGATGGATTTTGGCAAAATACGTATTGTCCTTCAGGTCCGTAATGACCGCGCTGATGACTTTGGCATCCATATTATCGAGTACTGTTTTCATGAGATCATGGGTCATGGGTCTGGGAGGGGCAATTTGCTCTAAGGCAAAGCTAATCGCGCTGGCTTCTGCCTTCCCAACCCAAATAGGAAGCATGTCGGAATTTTGTTCATCTCTCAGGATAACAATATACGCATTGTTATACGGGTCAAATAAGAGACCCCGGACATTCATTTGGTTCAACATAATCTTTTTTTATACCACCCAATGCGTAAAAAGCGAATTTTACCTGAAATTCCAACCTTGAAAAATATCATTCAATGAGATGTTTTGTCAACGAAAATGAGGTCTTATCTCTTATGGCACTTGTTGGAAGAGGAAGGGGTTGGTTCGAGTCGCCAGAGGTTTTGAACACTGCCCCTCTTTATTAAAGAAAGTATATCATGCCTTGTTCCCGGGCAGTAATCCGTCTCGCATTCGAGTTTTTAATCCTCTTTATGGCTGAGATTCAAGCCTCTTCTTAACGGTGTTTGTTATCCACTCACAAACCTGTTCGAGGGGAATATGAGATTTTTCCCCCGTTTTGCGGTCTTTGATTTCAATAGTGTTTTGTGCCAATCCTTTATCTCCAACGATGACATGGAAAGGCGTGCCTATTAAATCTGCATCGTTAAACTTCACCCCGCCTCGCTCTTCCCGGTCGTCGAGTAACACCTCGATCCCCTTCCGGCAAAGGTCGTTATATAAGTGATCAGAGGCTTTGCGTACTTCTTCTGAGGCTGTGACGGATAGAATTTGAACATGAAAGGGAGCAATCGGTATAGGCCAGCAAATACCTTTTTCATCATGGTTTTGTTCGATAGCCGCCGCCGCCGCCCTGCTGACTCCAATGCCAAAGCACCCCATGATAGCCGGATGCGTCTGGCCTTGAGCATCCAGGTAGGTTGCCCCCATTTTTTCGCTATATTTCGTCCCTAACATAAAGACATGTCCCACCTCTATGCCCCTTGCCGTTTGTAGCGGACTGCCTCCTCTCGGGGATGGATCACCGGCCTGCGCTTGGCGAAAATCTCCTATGGCATCAATGGCAAAATCCCGATCGATGTTGGCATGCATGAGGTGTACGTCTGGTTCGTTCCCTCCAACGATAAAGTTGCTTAGCGCGGCCACCGCATGGTCGGCCAGAATCTGAACCTTGTGGAGGCCGATAGGTCCGACAAAGCCGATTGGAGCCGTCGTGAAGCGGGCGACCATTTCAGGGGTCGCCAAGGTTAACTCATGGATGCCAAGGTGCCGTTGTATTTTGATTTCGTTGGCTTGATGGTCACCTCGTATGAGCACGGCGGTCACGGCATCTTTTCCCGTCTGATACAGGAGTGTTTTGACCAGGCGGGAAGGAGAAACCTTGAGAAGTGTACAGACCTCCTCAACTGATTTGGCGTTCGGAGTGGAAACCTTTTCCAACGGTTTCTGGGCCTCTCGCTCGGTGAGAGCGGGTGGGGCAATCTCGGCCCGCTCGACGTTGGCTGCGTATTGCGTGTCCGGATCAAACACGATGAGTTCCTCTCCGGTATTCGCTAAGACCATGAATTCGTGAGATGAGATTCCACCGATCAGGCCGGTATCGGCCTCCACCGGACGAAATTGCAGGCCCATACGCGAAAAGATTCGACAATAGGCGTCGTACATGCCCTGGTAACTGCGTTTGGCTCCCTCCTCGTCCTGGTCAAAGCTATACGCATCTTTCATGATGAATTCGCGTCCTCGCATGATGCCAAAGCGCGGGCGAATTTCATCACGGAATTTGGTTTGGATTTGATAGAGCGTCACTGGCAATTGACGATAGGATCGGACCTCCCGACGGAATAAATCCGTTACGACTTCTTCGTGAGTGGGCCCCAGGCAAAAGTCCCGCTCGTGACATCATGTAATCGGAA
>JAOUGQ010000460.1 GCA_029865515.1 Nitrospirota bacterium | reverse complement strand
CTTGGCGATAGGGATGCGATCCAGCCTGAAGGTGGGGATCAGGCTCCCCTGAAAGTGAATCGTTAGACTCAATTGACCTCTAGCCACTTCCACGGTTACCCGTGAGGGATTCGCGAGTTTTAATTGAGCACGGGCGGTTGAGAGTGCCGGTTTGCTCCCTTCCGGGTCCAGAAACACGAGTAAACGATCCAGTGCTTCTTTCCCGATATGGGTAATGTACAGGTTGCATTCCAATCGGCTCAAATCCACGGCTCCCGTGGCATCCTGCAGAATGGTTGTGAGTCCAATTGTCGCGGCAATGTTGCTATCGCCCTTAATTTTTGATTCCGTCTTGATGAGTTGGTTGGCATCGAGATTCGCCACTTCAAACCCCGCTGATATACGAAGGGGATGTTCAGCGGCAATGATCACATTTCCTCCTATCCCTCCCCCGAGAAGATTCATGGCGAGATTTTGTATTTTGAGGGACTGTTGTTCAAATGCCAAATTGGTCGAGAAATTTTGGACGGTGAATGGTCCGATCTGGAGACGCTCAATAGTAAGCGTTTGTCCTTTCCGGGAAAATGATTTGAGTTGGGCAATGCGGTCAGACGGCTGAAACGGTTTTTTCGGCGAAGACGTGAGTCCATCCGGTTTCCAGGCCAATGATTTTCTAAGTTGTATTCCACCGTTCATGTCATGCAGTTCCGTGCCATCACGAGTCAGGGAGAGTCTTTCGGCGCCGATTTCGACAGAGGCGTCCAGGTTCCCTTGTTCTTTTTTAAGCAAGGACAGGGCGACGAGAGCCTTTCCGTCCCCCTTGATCCCCAAGGGTTTCAAGGCTTCTTGGAAGGTCTCCACATCCAGAGCCAGGCGGGTTTGCAGTTGGGCAAAGAGTTTCGCCAATTGGGTGCCACGAGGCGATGTGGAGGACAGAAGCTCACGAAGGCCCACCACCGCGCCCTTGAGGGAAAGGTCCACTCCCTTGGACGTCACATGGATCGGGTCAATCCGGATTTCATTGAGATCGGGAGAGACCATGCTCAGGTGCAGCGACGTGTCGGTTAATTCTCTGACCGGTAGTGTGTCCGGCAAGTGAATCTGATTGAGCGTCACATCGGTCGTGAGTTGGGTTTGTGGTGTTGCCTTTGGGAAATAGGCCACCGTCATGGTGCCGTCACCCCCCTGAACCTGATACCCCGCGAGAGCTCCTTCGAGGTCCCGCAGCGTGATTTTTCCATTGACTCCCAATGGCAGGGTCAATTGTTTGAGGTCAGCGGCCTGGGGAATTTTCCCCGCTGCTCGCAGGGCCAGGCTGACCCGTCCTTTTGGATTGATCTCCTCGACTCCCTTCATCAGTGGTCCCGACAGATGCGGGAGAAGGTTGCCCACATGGAAAAGGGGAATCTGAAGATCCACATCAAATTGTTGCTTTGCCTGCATAAACCGGCCCTTCAAGCCCATATCTAATATCTGTTCGCTGGTCAGTCGCAGGCTCTCCAATACGTAATCTTTTTTCAAGATATCTTCCCGGGTTTTGGCCGACAGTCTGAGCGAAGGCAGTGTGGCCGTCAGGGAAGGATCCTGGTACCTCAGATTTCCGAGCGTGAGTTGGAGCTGGTCTTGTGAGCGAAGACTGGTGGGTTGATAGGTCGGGGAAAGGTTGCCTGCAAAGGAAGACTTCAGAATCACATGGCTGGTTCCAATCGTCATCATATCGACCGCACGGAGATTGGAAAGGTTTGAGGAAAATCCGACCGTACCCTGGAATGCGCCATTGTGTTCCTGATAGCCGGAAGAAACCAGGAAGGTGAGTTGATGCATGGTCCCTTCGGCCCCCAAGGAGTCCGATTTCGCTCGAAGGGAGGAGAGCTTGAGTGCGACAGTGGCTTTTGCCCATTCCGGACGGAAATCCGGATGAAGGGCTCCGGTGGCTTGAAGCACGAGCGTATCCGGTTCGTTCCCTTTCTGGAGCACGAGTCCTTGAAGCCGGTCCTTGGGTAGAAGAGAGAGTAAGGCGTTGATCTTCGGCGACAGGCGGGCTTCAAGACTGGCATCCATGCCTTCTTTCGGAGAGGCATGGGGTTGTACGTCTCCCTTTATCTGTAGACTGCCATAGGGGCTCAGGTCGACGTTCAGATTCTTCACCTGGATCTGACGGGTGCGATGATTTCCGCTGGTGTCGAGAGCAACTGCAAAGGGAAGGTTGAATGGTGTCCCAATCAGTTCGTCGGGCAATGCGGTGTTCCCCGAGATCTTCAGGTTTCCCGAAAAGGGGCCAGAGTTCTGGTAGTCGCTCTCAAGCATGAAATCAAGGTTGTGTATGCCATACGCTTGAAACGCCAGATCATGAGT
>JAOUGQ010000456.1 GCA_029865515.1 Nitrospirota bacterium | reverse complement strand
ACCCGAACCCCTTCACACGCAATCGGAAAGCGGGCCGGCGGTGGCTCATGATCTTCATCTGGCTCCAGTGGAATTTAACGTCACGGTCCACGGCGAAGCCTATCATATTCGAGTGTCCGGTTCGGGCCAAACCGTTGATGGAGTCAAACCCTATTACATCAAGGTGAATGACAAACTTGAGGAAGTCTATCTTGAACCGATTCAAGAAGTATTAGCCGGGGCTCCGGAAGCACCCCCAACCCCCTCATCAAAGGCGGAGGGTCGTCCCAAGCCATCTCAACCGGGGGATGTGGCGACACCCATGCCGGGCCGGGTGGTCAAGGTCCTGGTGGCCGAAGGCTCCACCGTCAACGTCGGTGATTCCCTACTGGTGGTGGAAGCCATGAAAATGGAAAATCGCGTTCAGGCTCCCATAGCCGGGAACGTCACCAAGATTTATGTCAAAGAAGGAGATGAAGTGAATCCGGATGAAACCCTGATTCATATAGAATCATAATGTCGGGTTGTTTTCGTCCGCTGCCCTTACCCTTCTACATGGCCGTGCTTGGGTGCTTCACGACGTTGGGATGTTCGTCCCCCCCCACACCGCTCCCTTCCGGGATCGAACTGATCCAGCGTGTGCCCTATCTCGTCACCACAGTCAACAACCATCGCATTGCCTATCTTGATGTCGGCCAAGGTCCACCGCTTATCCTCATCCATGGATTTGGGGGATCGATGTGGAATTGGGAAAATCAATATTCTGTCCTGGCCCGCACCCATCGAGTCATCATCCCTGATTTACTAGGCTCTGGGCTCTCAGATAAGCCCGAAGAAGCCTACACTCCCAAACGCCTCGTGGAATTTTTCCGGCAATTCATGGATACTCTTCACATTCCACAAGCCACCTTGATCGGGAATTCCATGGGGGCAGGATTAGCCATGGCCATGGCCCTTGAATTTCCGGAACGCGTGACAGGACTCATTCTCATCTCGGGGTTCCCCGCACAAGTAGAAACAAGCATCGCCTCCCCACAGTACCAACGCTTTCTCTATCACCGCCCTCCGCTCTGGCTCGCAAAACTTGGGAATTGGATGGCGGGAAGAAGGGCAACCGAAAAAATCCTCAAGGAAATTGTCTATAACGCGGAACTTATCTCCCCTACAGTTATTGAGCGTTCATTTCGGAATCGACAACGAGGCGGCTTTCTTGCCCCGCTCTATTCGTTAATGGACAATATCCAGAGCTGGGAAGGACAATACGGAAATAAGCTTCAGATGATCTCTCACCAGATCCTGCTTTTATGGGGAGAGCATGATCGCGTATTTCCCCTGGAAGTGGGCGAACGGGTCAAAAACCAGCTCCCGCATGTGGAGTGGCATGTGATCCCGGAAGCGGGACATCTCGCGCAATGGGAACAACCCGCTCTCGTCAATCAATTCATCCTCTCATTTTTAGAAAGGGAATCCCGATGAGCACCTCATCCTGGCGGCAGATGAGCAATCCTCAGGGGAAATGGTATCTTTCAAAAAGCGAGAACCACTCAACCTGGATCAACGCGCTGCAAAAAAGGAAAATTACGATGCCCAAAACCCCTATTCTTTTGTTAGGTCTCGTCGTGGCGGTTTTTTCATTATGGAGTTGCGCAGCATCAGGCCCTCATTCAGAGCAAGGTTTTTCCTATCAAGACATTCCGGTGGCCAGAGAAACCGCGAAAACCGGCGAAGGGGCGACCATTCAATTCAGGGGAACGCCTTTACCGCTTAGTGGCCCTCAAGTGAAAACCGGCGAATCACTTCGGGAAGCGGCATTGGCAAAAGGAGACTTATCCCTTGTCAACATTCAAGAACCCAAAGGGATGGTTCGCGTCATCAGCGTGGTGCCTTCACTGGATACGAAAGTCTGCGAACAACAAACGCATTATCTCAGCGAAAAAAACCAGGGACTTGATCAACAGGTGAAACTCATCACCGTTAGCGTTGATACACCCTTCGCTCAACAACGATTTGCGAAGGAGGCGGGAATCGCTAATGTTGAATTCCTGTCTGATTTTCGGGGTGGTGACTTTGGCAAATCCCACGGATTACTACTGGAAGGACCCCATGTCCTGGCTCGAGCCATCATGGTCGTCGATGCGAATAACGTGATCCGATATCTCCAGGTCACCCCGGACCTTGGCCAAATGCCCGATATGGATAAAGCCTTTCAAGTCGCACGGGGCTTACTCAAATAATGGTGGCTCCACAATCCATGCTTGTGTTTCAACACCCGCTCATATGACGTTCTCAGAACAATTACGACAACTCGTGGCTCCCATTTGGGCAGCCCAGCTGAGACATCCCTTCGTTGTCGCGCTGGGAAAAG
>JAOUGQ010000457.1 GCA_029865515.1 Nitrospirota bacterium | reverse complement strand
TTGCCAGCGAGACCCTGGTGATTCTGCATTCGAGTGAGCATCATGGTGTCGCGCTTCCACTGGACCAACCAGGGGATAGCAGGGTTGGCGGATTAGCCAGGCGGGCGACAATTGTGGAGGAGGTCAGGGGAGAAGGCGCACCGGTGTTGATGGTGGATTCTGGAGATATCTTAATCGGGACGGCTCTGTCCTCCTGGTTTCGAGGGGAACCGGATATTCGTGCCATGAATCTGATTCGCTACGATGCCATGGTGGCCGGAAACCATGATTTTGATTATGGGTTGGACCATCTTCGCGCGTTGGTCGATCTTGCCGATTTCCCAATTTTGTGCACGAACCTGCAATCTGAGCGTTCCCACCTCCCTTGCCGGCCCTCCTATGTCACTCGCTTGGGGAACGTGAGTGTTGGTGTGTTAGGCATTGTGGGGAAGAGCAATTTTCCTGAAACCTTCAACCGGGATGTCGCAACAGCGCTATTGCTGGTGGATCCGATCGCCTCCCTTCAATCGGAAGCTTTGCGGTTACGAACGGAATATCATGTGGATCTGGTCTTGGTGATCACTCATCAAGATACCGAGGAAGATTTGAAAATTCTGGAGACAGTTGATGGCGTGGATGTAATTATCGGTGGACATACCGAAGGGTTCGATGGACTGTATGCTCCTGGATTGGCACAGCCGGTGGAAACCCTGCCCCATCCTGGAAGGGTGTATGTAAAGACACACCGTCAAGGACGAACTGTTGGGCGATTAGATCTGACGATTGAAGAGGGATCTGTGTCTCACGCGCGGTCCCACAATATTCCGGTTACGGTTTCGGTTCCAGTAGAGCCGAACGTCCAACAACTTCTGGTTGAGTATCGACAGCGGTTTGCTCGACATGCCACTCAGGTTTTGGGGCACGCGTCAGCGCGGCTTCAAGGCGATCGGCCGGTTGTCCGAACCCAACAGGCCAATTTTGGTAATCTTTTGGCGGATCTTATGCGAACGACCTTGGGCACGGATATCGCGCTGATTAACGCCGGACAGATTCGGGGAAGCCTGGAAGCCGGGCCAGTGACTCTGGGCGATGTGCTCTCGGTGTTACCCTTTGACTCTGCTCTGGTGACTTTGCATGTCACCGGGATGATGCTTCATCAGGCCTTAGAGCATAGTGTGAGCCAATGGCCTAATCATGCCGGCCGGTTTTTTCAGATGTCCGGTCTCCAGGTTACTTATAATGGAGGGGCTCCGGTCGGGTCCCGGGTGAGGAGTATAAGGGTTGGAAGTGCGCCGTTGGATTTTACAAAAACCTATACCGTGGCGACGGATGCGTTTGTTGCGGGCGGCGGGGATGGCTTTGACATGTTGACTTATGCCACACATCGAATAGACCATCAAACTCCCTTGAGGGATCTTTTGCTGAAGGCGTTAGCCGATGGTCCGCTCCATGCGGAAACAGATGATCGTATGGTGTTCGTGAACAGCTCCCCTTCTCATTAACCTGCCACCATTTCATGCATCTTTCCCAAGACGCTTATGATTCGCGCCGATGGTGGGCTGATCTGGCCAATGTCTGGCAGGATACCAGACTGATTGTTCTGACGGCTCAGATTGCCGCCATTTATGCGGCCATTCTCATTCCGTTTAAAGCCGGCATTCCTATTATTCCTGGTTTTGTCGAATTGCGGCCAGCCAATGCGATACCTATTGTCGCATCGCTGTTATTTGGTCCCGCTGCGGCCTGGGGTGCCGGCATTGGCAATGTGATTGGCGATTGCTTTGGCACGTTGGGGCCGGCGAGCGTCTTTGGATTTTTAGGCAACTTTTTCTTCGGATACCTCCCTTATGTGTTGTGGGGGCATTTGGGGTGGCTCTCATCCGGGAAGCCTCCAATGGTGAAGGCCTGGCGTGAGATGTTGGAATATGGTGTTGTGTGCGTCATCGCGTCGGCAGCCTGTGCGGGAATTATCGGTTGGGGAGTGGAGTGGTTGGGTTTGCTACCTTTTGTCATTCTGGCTCCGGCGATTTTGTTTAATAATATCGTGATGGGCATTTTTCTCGGTCCTCCGTTATTGGGCTTTCTCTATCCCCGGGTCCAACGGTGGCGGTTACGGTATGAGGATATTCGGAAGCCAGCTTCTTCCCGTTTGCAATCCTTCAGACCTTCGCCCTCACACGATCCGACTTTCAACGATGTAAAAAGTAAGAATCTCAGCCATTCAATTTTGGATTGTCGGGGGCTTTCCTTCCAATATGCCTCCGGTTCACAGTCTGTCCTGCGGAATGTCTCTTTTTCCCTTGCTCCTGGCGAAATTGTCGTGCTGTTAGGAAGGAGTGGAAGTGGAAAATCTACCTTATGCTAT
>JAOUGQ010000458.1 GCA_029865515.1 Nitrospirota bacterium | reverse complement strand
TCGTCCGGTATTAAGGAAATCAACCATGCGAGTTGTATTGATGGGAACGCCAGCCTTTGCGGTTCCCACGCTTCAACAATTATTGAATTCAGAATTTTCTGTAGCCGGTGTTGTGTGTCAGCCTGACCGACCCAGTGGGCGTGGGAAGAAAGTTCAGGTCGGGCCGGTTAAGGCGCTGGCCATTTCCCAGAACATTCCGGTGGTGCAGCCTGAAAAAATGAAGGATCCCAAGTTGCTGGAGACCTTGCGAGCATGGGAACCTGATGTGATTGTGGTTGCCGCGTTTGGGCGTATTTTGCCAAAAATCATTCTTGATCTTCCTCCAAAAGGTTGCCTGAATGTCCATGGATCTCTTCTCCCCAAGTACCGGGGTGCCGCCCCGATTCAGTGGGCCGTTATCCATGGTGAGGCCAAGACCGGGATTACGATCATGCGCATGGATGAAGGTCTGGATACGGGGGCCATTCTTCAACAGGAGGTGATTCCCATAGGTCCGGATGAGACTGCCGGAGAGTTATCTGTTCGAATGGCTCAGGTTGGAGGAACGCTGCTGGTCTCTACTCTGCGCGGGTGGGTCGCTGGCACCATAACCCCTTCTCCTCAAATCGAATCAGAGGCGACCTTCGCGCCCATCTTAAAAAAAGAAGATGGATTGATTCATTGGGAGTGGTCGGCCAGAAGCATTGCCAATCGAATGCGAGGGCTGTCGCCATGGCCTGGGGTCTTTACCTTCCTGCAGCGTGAGCGATGGGGGATTTGGAAGGTAGAGGTGGAAGGTCCCGAGACGGGCATTGGGCGCACGGCCTCAGGCAAGCTTCAGGCTCCAGGGACCATTACCGCGGTCACGAAACAGGTTATATGTGTCCAAACGGGTCAGGGAAATCTGAATCTTTTAGAAATTCAACCTGAAAATAAAAAACGCATGAGCGTTTCTGACTATTTAGCCGGACATCGGGTTGATGTGGGTATGACATTTTTGATGGCCAAGGAAGAAGATTGCGCCATGTAAGGGTGTGCCAAGGAAATGTGTGGCTCCTGACAGGATTCTGAGAGCTGACGTTTTCACGTTACTCGTATTATATGGAAGAGGGAAAAAATGACCGACCAAAGCGACCAGTTATTGGGCTATATCCAAAATCAAATAGAGGAGTTAAACACCATTCACGCCCAAGCGGAGAAGGCCCTAAATGCGGTGCAGGGAAAAGACCATGTCACGAAATGGAAAAGAAAAGTGGTGGATAGTCTCGCGCCGTACGTGAGCCCGGAGTATCTTCAGCACATCACGAAGGAATGGTTGGAAACGTCTTACTTTGTGGGCGATGTGTTTGATGAATTAGCCGATGAAGTCGATATGTGTCGCCGGCATCTCAAAAAATTGGCCAAGGAAATTCAGACATCGGGTATTCCCTAAGGAGGCCTTCTTGAGTAATTCTTGTATGATGATGCCACTCTCCCTGCCCACCTAAATGGCTAATCTTCCTCCCCCTCCTCGCAAGCGCCTCGGCCAGCATTTTCTGATTGACCCCAATCTGCTTCGAAAAATCGTGAGTTTTGCGGACCTTCAGCCTGATGATTTTGTCTGTGAAATTGGACCGGGTGGAGGCGCGCTGACCAGACTGTTGTGCCAAGGCGCACGGCAGGTATTGGCCTTGGAAGTCGACCCCCGGATGGTGGATTTTTTGAAAGGGGAATTTGGGGAATGCGCGAATCTTGCTATTCAGGCGCAAGATGCACTCCGCTATCCGTTCGATCAACTGCCGGAGTCCACAGTCGTGGTGGCAAACCTTCCCTATAACATTTCGACGCCCATTATGTTCCGGTTGTTGGAGGCGCGTTCCAAGATCCGTCGCATGGTTTTGACCGTGCAACTGGAGGTCGCCAAGCGGTTAACCGCCAAACCGAATTCCAAGGACTATGGCGTGTTATCCGTGATGGCGCAACATTTGGCGGATGTCCGTTTTGGTTTCCCCGTTTCCCGGAAATGTTTTCGCCCTGTGCCGGATGTTGATTCGGGAGTGGTACGGTTGGATATTCGTGCCTATCAGCCTCACTCCTCTCAGGAGACCGAAGCGTTTGCGTTGGTAGTGCGCGCAGCGTTCGGCCAGCGCCGCAAAACCCTCCTCAATGCGTTACGCGGGGCGGGTTTTGCCGTTGCTCAATTAGAAAAGGCTCAAGAACTCACAAATATTGCGTTAACTCGGCGAGCGGAAACCCTATCGGTGGAAGAGTTCCAGCATTTGAGTGAGGCGCTAAAAGATCCAAGGCATCCCTCCGTTTCCTTGCATACCTAGAGTCTTGGGTTAGTCACACAAGACGCGTAAGGGTTGTTTGCTCGATAGAAACA
>JAOUGQ010000459.1 GCA_029865515.1 Nitrospirota bacterium | reverse complement strand
ATAAATGAAGTGATTAGGGGAGGCAGTAATTCAACAACTTTTGGGTGCAATCCTTCAATTTAGGCTTCCACCTCATATAAGAGTAACTGACAAGATTGCCTTTGGCATCAAATTTACAGACCATGGGTTCACCGGTTCTAATGGTGACCTGTTGAATGCCGGCTTCATCGAGAGGGAGAAGGAATTGTAACAAACTTCGGATGCTATTGTTGTGTGCAACCAATAGGATCCGTTTTTTCTCTTTTAGCGCTGGAGCAATTTCTTCCTCCCAGCAAGGAATGAGCCGGTGTTGGGTGTCTTGGATACTTTCTGTCAAAGGAAGCTCTTGAGGATCCACATCTGAATATAAGGGATCAAAGCCGGGAAATCGAGGATCCTGAGGAGAGAGGGAAGGTGGGACCGCGGAAAAGTGTCGCTGCCAGATAAGGACCTGTTTTGGACCAAACTGTGTTGATGCCTCCCACCAGGTTATTCCTTGGAGAGCTCCATAATGACGTTCATTGAGCCTCCAACGCCTTCGCACCGGGACCGACGTTAAATTCATGGCTTTAAGGACAATAGCGGCGGTTTCATGAGCTCGACGTAAAACTGATGTGAAACACAAATCAAAAATAATTCTTTTATCTTGAAGAATTTGGGCTGCCCTCTGGGCTTCATGAATGCCTTTTTTACTTAATCCAATATCTGTCCAGCCTGTAAACCGTTTTTCATGGTTCCATAGGCTTTCTCCATGTCGTAAAAGAATTAGAGTTCCCATTTAGTTAGCCGTGAAATTTGCTTCTCGATGTTTCGATTGACAGGTAATCGCTTGGCAGGGTTAAAAAAGAATTATATTCATGACAATCTTATAAGTCACAACCTGAAGAATACCACAGGTTTTCTTGAGAATGAATAAGGATTTTCAGAATAAGAAATTCTGGGTCACGGAGAGATAAATTGACAAAATGCGTATTTTCAGGAATTATAAAATCCTTTACGTAGATGCCGACGAGCAGGGATTTTTCATTGGCATCCATGGAAGAACAATGAAGAGTGAGGCGCAGGGCCTAATTCCCCAATTTTTGCCACGGAATTGTAAATATGCCTTCATCCTCTGAAAATTTGGAAATGGTCAATCAGCCGATTCGTCAGAATCGACTGAATAAGATACTGCATAAAAACCTGAGAATTCCGCAGTGGGTGGTTCGACCGTTTTATAGCGCTCTGAAAATCGCCGCTAGTCCTATTCAATATCGTTTGCGAAAGCGATTGGCCAGAGAAATTGTTGCGACCACCCAGTCTCTGATTACCATTCCAGAAAGAGACGGATACCGGCTTTTTGGGCCTGACGATATTGAAGGAACCGATTGCATTGTCAGGTCTTGCACGGAAGTGTATCAGAAATCACGAGAGGCTTTCCCACCAGAATATTTTCAAAAACATCCTCATAAGAAATTTCTGTTTCCTATTCTTGAAGGTGCCGAATTCTGCCGCCATCCGGAATTGCTCCGGCTTATGGTGTCCCGCCCCATTCTTGACGCGGCAGCAGCTTATCTGGGAACCGTTCCGAAGTTGAGTGGAGCCAGGCTCTGTTGGTCGCCTGCAAATGATACGGCTCGGTCCAGCCAACTCTTTCATTTCGATTATGAAGATCTCAGGCAAGTCAAAGTATTTATTAATATCTTTGAGACCAAGGAAGACCAGGGGCCGCTCACGTTCCTTCCTGCCGATATATCCCAGCAGGTGCAGAGATCCATCGGGCGTGTGCTTGGTCGTGTTCAAGACGAACGAATTTATGAGGGAGGCGGAAGAAACCATGAGGTGAAGTTGATAGGACCGCCAGGCTCAGGGGCGTTCCTGGACACTTCCCGGTGTCTTCACTATGGAAGCCGGTTCAACCGACGAGATCGATTGGTCCTGATCATCCAATTTCTCAATTGCTTTTCCTCGTATCGTTCAACGGCACCATTCGATGTGCCTCCTGACCTTCCAGGCTTTAAGCCGGACCCTGTTCAGAAGCTGGCCTTAGGGATCCATTGATCAAACTCGGCTTTTTTGTCGATTATACTTCTGTGCGATAGCAACGCTTCAAGGATGATAAATATAATCTTAGAATGAAGAAGGTACTCCTTATGGCTCAACCTTTACCGTTGAATTTCCGGGTTTCCCGGGAGGAAATTTATTCTGCATTTGAACCATTCGTCCATCGACATTTTCGCAGTAGCGATATTCGTTGGAAGCGTAGAGTGTTTCGACCTTAGCGGAAAAAATTCTTGAATTTTGGCAGCAAAAAAATTCAAGCGCTTGAACACCTCCGTTGGTGGTCGGCAATAAAAAGTTAAAAGCACTTACGAGAATTTTGGGA
>JAOUGQ010000455.1 GCA_029865515.1 Nitrospirota bacterium | reverse complement strand
ACTCCTCAACGCCATGATTATCGTCCGACCAGCAGAAGAACACGATATTGAAGGGATTCGGGATATCTTCTTGAAGGTCTATGGGAAGGATTACCCTTATAAGGAATTCTATGACACCACATGGCTAAAGCGGGCGATATTCAATGACCACGGCTTGATGCTGGTGGCCGTGGAAACCCAAACGAACGTATTAACCGGCACTGCGTCGGTGCTATTCGAATTCGGGGCGCACTCCGATCTGGTCGGGGAATTCGGCCGGTTGGCGGTCGACCCGGACTATCAAGGGCTTGGCGTGGGCAAATTGCTCATGGACAAGCGTCTTGAGGCCATTCAAAACCGATTGCATTTGGGACTCGTCATGTGCCGTGTGACGCATCCCTTCTCACAAAAAATCAGTCTGGCGCATCAATTTGTCCCGTTTGGATTTCTCCCCTTGTGCTACCAATTCTCTCATCGTGAAAGCTTTGCTTTACTTGGACAACATTTTGGCAATGCTCTGGCCCTACGAAAAAATAATCCCAGGATCATTCCAGAGGTGAGTGCGCTGGCTCACTTGTCCTTGCCGAAAGCGTCCCTTCCCTGTGATGCCATTATCGATGAAGATTCCGCCTCCTACCCCTCGCATGGTGTATTTACCCTTCAAGAACTTTCGGTGGAAGGCTATCCGGACTTACTGCGCATTGAACGGGGACGGGTCCGGAACAGGGAAATTTTTGGAAGCATGCGGTTGGAATACGGGTTTTTTAAACTTCAAGCCAATCATGCCACCTATCTTCTGGCCTCCGATGACACCCAGTTGGTAGGCGCAATTGGCTTTACGCTGAATAACATAGAGCACTCTGTCCGCGTGTTCGAGCTGATTTCTTTTAGCGATCCGGCCATCCGCTTTTTGCTCGCCGAATTAGAAAGAAAATGCCGGGACGAATGGGGGGTCGAATACATCGAAATTGATGTAAGCGCGCACGCCCCTCGCATGCAGAGGACCCTCCTTGAACTCAACTTCCTCCCAGCCGCCTACGTTCCGGCTATGGTATTTCATGAAGTCGAGAGATTGGATATCATCCGCATGGTTCGACTCCTTCACCTTCGGGATCTGGGGCCGTTGGCGCTTTTGCCTGAAGTGCAGGAGGTGGCTGATGTCGTCATGCGGGGTTTCCAGTCGCGCGCGGTCATACCGAAAATTGCAAAATTAGTCGCTGAGATTCCCTTATTTCAGGGGATGAGTTCGGAACAATGTGACCGATTGGCAGGAGCTTTTGGCCTGCGCAAATTTAAGCAGGGCGCGCACCTGTTCAAGGAGTCTGAAGAAGCGGACAAGATGTTTATTCTTTTGGAAGGCAGGATTACCATCAGCACCGGCTCTCCCCTCGTGCAAATCGGCCAAATTGAAAAGGGGGAAACGGTGGGGGAACTCTCTTTTCTTTCCTCCTCACCTCATTCCGCCACGGCCACGGCACAAACAAAGGTGGAAACGGCATCCCTCACGCATCAAGCCCTTGCCGATCTCGTCAGACGTCGACCTGACATCGGGGTGATTATGTACCGAAACCTGGCAGCGGGAATAGGGAAGAAACTCTTACGCTCCGATGTTTGTGTCCGTGATCGTGCGTTGAATCAATAACATGCAGCGAGGTGTCCTTGATTATTCAAGGATTTCCATTCCCAATCACTGTCTATGACTCAGTTATCCTTTCTCTGGTCAGTGGTGAATAGGGAACACCGATGAAGCATTGACCCAAAACCAAAAATGTCGGTCAGCCCGAAGGAGAGGAAATGGCCATCGTCAGTGGTCTCCTCGGACCTAAAGGGAGGACGCGCTCTTGAGGAAATACGCTTTCCTTTCAGTTCATTTTTTAGACTAAGAATAATGTATCTCATACAAGAATGATCTCGCTCTTGCCTCTTAAGGGAACCTTCTACCACTTTAACACTGGATCGAAAAACATGACCCCACTCCATTTGCTGACATCATTTCAATTGGGTGACCTTCCCCTGAAGAATCGAGTGGTCTTGGCACCGATGACTAGAGCGCGAGCCGGAAAGGCACGATTGGCGAATGCCTTGATGGCTGAATATTACCGGCAGCGAAGTTCGGCGGGATTATTGATTACTGAAGCCACCACCATTTCCTCCCAAGCGAATGGCTGGAATGAATCACCCGGCATGTACACGGTGAACATGAGAGATGCCTGGAAGCAGGTGACCGACGCCGTCCATGCCGGTGGCGCTCCGATATTTTTACAACTGTGGCATACGGGACGGGCTTCACACAGTGGTTTTCATGACGGTGAGCCCCCGGTGGCCCCTTCGGCGATTAAGCTCAACGGAGATGCGATTCATACCCCCTGC
>JAOUGQ010000134.1 GCA_029865515.1 Nitrospirota bacterium | reverse complement strand
GCCAAACATGCCCCCTTGTACGGCCAGGCCGAGGGCTTGGAATTTTTCGAGCACTTCCTGATAGCGGAACTGCGCTTCTTCAGGAGGAGCAGCCGATTCAAAGCTTGGACGCCGTCCTTTTTCGGTGTTCGCCAGCAACGTGAATTGAGAGACAAGCAGGAGTTCTCCGTTGATGTCTTGGAGCCCATAATTCATTTTGCCTTGTGTGTCTGGGAAAATGCGAAGCCGAGAAATTTTCTCGATTATGAAGTCAACATCTTGACTGGTATCGCCTTGGGCTACCCCTAACAGAATAACCAGTCCCTGATCGATTTGGGCGATGACTTGATTTTCCACCGTCACTGAAGCCCGTCTCACGCGTTGAATGACGGCAATCATGCTAGCGATCCCTTACTACTTATCCCTGAAAAGCAGGGCGAGATGGCAATCAGCATGTTTTTCCCTATTCCTTATATGGAGGAGGATGGTTTTTTTATTTTTCGCCGAAGCATGAGCTTCAGATGTGCGAGTTCTTCTGACTGGAATAATTGGTGAACGGTGAAATATCCCATCGTGCTTCCAATAATAGCTAACCCCAGCCACGCAGCTTTTTCGGGGTTATGTCCTGTTTCATGCCAAATCGGTAGCCCTGCGATCCAGAAGGAAATGGCGATCAGGGGGACCAGGGCAATTCCTGTTCGAACAAGGGAGGTTCCGAGTTTCTTCCACAGTAAACCCTCAAGCCGATTGCCTAAAATGGTGATTAACACAAGTGTATTGCCTATCGCAGCTAAGCCAGCCGCCAGGGCCAATCCTGTGTGTTGAAGCGATTGCATGAGCCATAAAGATAATCCGATGTTCATGCCCACCGAAACGACCGCCACGATGGCAGGGGTCTTGGTATCTTGCAGGGAATAAAATGCCGTCGCCAGAATTCGGTAGCTGGCGAACGCCCATAACCCGATAGAAAATCCGAGAAGAGCAGAGGCGGTTCCAATGGTGTCCATGGCCGAAAAGGCGCCATGCTCAAAAAACAGATGGATAATAGGCGTTCGTAACAGCATAAGCCCAACCATCGAAGGAAGAATGATAAATAGCACCATGCGCAAGCCAAAATTCACCGTCTCCCGTAGTTCATGAATGGCCCCACGCGCCGCCTGGCTGGACAAGCTTGGTAAGATCGCCGTTGCCATTGCGACGCCAAAAATCCCTAAAGGGAATTGAATAAGGCGCATGCCATAAAATAGATAGGTGGGCCCCCCTTGAAAATACGACGCCAAAATAGTGCTGATGGTGAGATTGATTTGAGTCACGGCTAAACCCAGAAGTGAAGGAATGAGCAGGGCGCCCATTCTCTTGACCCCAGGATGGCGGGGATGAAAATTCCAGGAAAATAAAAAATCTTTCCTTTGCAAACTTGGTAATTGCATCAGGAATTGGGCCAGGCCTCCCACCACAATTCCGATGGCCACGGCCACGATAGCCTGTTCGAAAAAAGGAGAAATGGCGACCGCAAAGAAGATGACACACAGATTGAAAAAGACCGGAGCCAAGGCAGGAACGGCGAATGAACGCAGGGAATTCAGTATCCCCATGGCCAGGGCCGCAAGGCTCACGAAGAGTAAGTAGGGAAACATAATCTGTGTGAGGAGTGTGGTCGTCGCTAATTGATTTGCCTGTTCATGCAGGCCGGGTGCCAGCAACCAGACGATACTCGGGGCGGCAATGATGCCGGCTAACGTGACGAAAGTGACGAGTGTCAGGAGAGTCGTGAATGCCGCGCTGGCCAATTCCCAGGTTTCATGTTTGGAGCGTGTAGAGTGATATTCGGTGAAAACCGGGATAAAGGCGGAAGACATGGACCCTTCCGCGAAGAGTTCTCGCAGCAGATTGGGGATTCGATAGGCGATGTAAAAGGCGTCTGCCGAGGCACTAGCTCCGAACAAGTTAGCCAAGGTGATGTCACGAATAAACCCCAGAATCCGACTGCAGAAGGTGGCTCCGCCGATCAGGCCGGCCGCCCGGCTGATACGGTCAGTCTCTCCTTGGGGAGAAGACGGGAAAGATGGAGGTGGGGATGAGTGAGACATCCGAACAGGCATATTATCGAAAAACGTTAATCAGTTTCATCTGGAAGAAGTCGGACGTATTAGAATTTTGAGCCAAAGGGAGCGAGGACATTCAAGCAGAGCTCTGTTTCATTGCGTATCCGCGGCCTCATGAATTGACACCATTTACCTCATGCTTTAGCATCACTTCCCTTTTGCCCATACATTTCTTCATCTTATGACAAGACCTTCGTTGACTCAATCCAGCCTGCCACGTTGGTGGTGTTTTGCGACGGCCTTTACCACTGGGGCCGTGGTGATGGCGCTTGAAATTTTAGGAAGCCGACTTCTTGCGCCGGTTTTTGGGAGCTCGTTATTCGTCTGGGGCGCGTTGATCGGCGTGATTTTAGCAGCTATGAGCAGTGGATATGCTGCAGGAGGCTGGCTGGCTGATCGATCCCCTCCCCAGAGGGTCTTAGCTGGACTGTTGTTGGTATCTGGGGCTTGGACGCTCTTATTGGCATGGTCAGGCCAACCGGTGGTATTTCGAGTCGCTCAATGGATTCAAGATCCCCGCTGGGGACCATGTTTCGCGGCCAGTGTGCTGTTGGCTGTTCCGGCATTTGGACTGAGCGGTGTCCTTCCTGCACTCTTGCGTTTGGCTATTGGGGATATGGGGCATCTTGGACGTCATACCGGTGGCATGATTGCCGTTTCGACCATTGGTAGTCTTGTCGGAACCTGGGGGACGTCTTTTTATCTCTTAACCTGGCTGGGCAGTACCACATTAGTTGCAGTTCTGGGGGTGGTGCAGGTGTGTCTTGGTCTATTGTGGACTCTGCGACTCGGAAGTCTCCCGATTGGGCTACAAATCATTCTCTTTGCAGGAGTTGGGGGGATGACCTGGATGGGTTTCCACCCTGTTATCATTTTGCCGCCGGCGCTTCATCAGGAAGATAGCCCCTATCAACAGGTTCGGGTGAGTGAAAATGATTTATTTCGTTACCTGATTTTAGATAATACCTTCCATGCGGTGATGTGGAAAGCCGCACCGACTTTTCTTGCTTTGCCCTATAGCCAGGTCATGATGGGTGTCTTGCCTATCGTAGAGAATCCCAAGCGGGGATTGATCTTAGGCCATGGCGGTGGATCATTAGCCAAGTGGCTGGGGGAAAACTGGCCGGACCTGGAATTAGATGTGATCGAAATGGATCCGTCTGTTGTCCAGGCCGCTGAACGATATTTTGGGTATACTCCACCTCCGAACCATCATGTCTACGTCCAAGACGCCCGCACGTTTTTACGAAATAATCCTACCATGTATGATGTGGTATGGGTCGACGTGTTTGCCCGGCATCTCATTCCGTTTCATGTGACGACTCGAGAGTTCTTTGAAGAATTACGAATGCATGTGAATTCTAAAGGCGCAGTTGCCGTCAATCTGGCCTCTTCAGATGCGCCTGCTAATGTTCGTCGTGCGCAAGCGGTGTTGACCACCATGCAACTTGTGTTTCCAGATGTGGTCACTTACGGGGTAGCTGGCCCTGAATGGTTGAAGACAAAAAAAGGGTCTGTGAACCTCATTTTTTTTGGCGGAGAGCCTGTTCAAACCATGCGGGATTCTCATTTTCTGGATGTCTTGATCCGTCAAATGAATCGTAATCGTTTCCCGCCGGAAGGACTTGGATTTTTCATGTCTCAGGAGCCGGTTGTGTTAGCTCCTGGGGATATTCTTACCGATGATTTCTCTCCGCTAGACTTACTTCAAGGAGAAGGGTAGTTTTCCCTTCCGCCGCTTGCCACCGCTCCTCTTTTCTTGAAAAGTGAGGCATCCTTGTTTGCTCCGGCAAGGATAATCCAGCATTTGGAAAAATCGGAAGAACACTTTAACGCAAGGGGTTTGAGCTCATGTGGCTATGGGTTCTACCTTCCATTAGGTAGATGGTCTTTATTAGTGTGATGCTTGTCTGTCTACCACCTCTGATTCAAAGCTCAGGACGGATTCCGTTAAACCACCATGGTGCCTGGATTGTTGGAGAGTGCTTTCTTGGTACGAATGGATTCGTCACTGGCGGTTCAGGTGGAAGCTAGGGGCTGGAATCATTTTTTAGAAATGAGTAACTGGCGGGTTGGTCCCTTGTGAATATCTGTCTGTTTGGATCTTCGGTGCTGGTTCCTGGTTGGCTCTCCTAATGGAGGAATTGTTTTAGCAATCATTTCCCGTTCATTGGATTGTGAATCCTGAAATTAAAAGGTGGTCTTTGGAAGATTGACCCTAGCGTCTTTTGCCGCCTGGGTGGCAGTGTTTGGCCATGAACATCATGATCATGTATGAATGGCGGGGATGATGAGGTGAGGCATCTAGTATGCCATTTTATGCTAGGCCAGTTGCCTGCGGCCTCCCTGTAGCAAGACATGCCATCACCAAATTGGTGTTGGGTTTCCATACTCGGCCATGTATGCATGGCAAAAGTGATAACCTTCGCCAAAACACGGTGATTTTAAATGAAGCGAAAAATTGATAGGAGAAAGGAATCACCCAAGAGCCAGTGGTCCAGGTCCCATCTTAGTTTTGACAGACTGCTTTTGGCCAAAATTTGTACCGAATTTGGGGAAGCTGAGCGCCATCAAAATTTGGAATATCATATAAGCATCGGTCAATAGTGGCCACCTCTTCCGGGGTGAATTCGAAGACTATTCGCTTTTTCCAAAACTGATCCAACGTAAAATAATCCCCTGTCGCTGGCTTTTCCGCGAGAGCTGCCTGAAGCTTTTTGAATGCTTCGGTATCGGTTCCCGGTATGCGTCCGTTGTTTCGATTGATGCACCATTTTATGATCTCAGCCACTCCGTACATGCTTAGCTCAATTTTCTGCTTTTCCTCAACCATGGTTTCCTCCTTACTAACGTAACAAATGGAAAGCGATTTCTATAACATAAAGGTGGCATTCTCTGCCAGTGGCGAACCGCACAACTTCCCCCAACAAATCATGGGGAAATGCATGCTAGATAAATAGAAAAAACAGGTTTTCCCTCTCTCCTGCTGGTTTTACAACATTTGGTAAAATCCGTATACTCGCGCTGTCAGTCAGGCTTTTTATTCGTATCTTTCATAGTAGCCCCTTTTCTATTCACCCTGGAGAAAGGCAAGAGGAATTTGTATCCCCGTCAATCTTTGTGGGTTCGACTTGTCATGTTGTTGGGCATGTCGGGTCTCATAATGTCTTTGGTCGGTTGTCCTTCAGGGGAGGAATTTCAGCCACCAGACCTTATTTATCATTACAAGGATTATCCTGTAGGTAAAAATCCTACATCGATCCGGACAAGTGATTTTAATGGGGATGGATTTGCGGATTTGATCACCAGCAATATCCAGGGAAATTCCCTGTCTCTTCTTTTGGGGAATGGTGATGGGAGTTTTCAAGACCAAAAGATTATTTCTGCCTGCCAGGAGCCGCGTAATGTAGCCGTCGATGATTTTAATCTTGACCATTTTTCGGATCTTGTCGTGGCGTGCTCCGGGGATAATCATGCTCTGGTGTTTTTGGGACAAGGCAATGGCACCTTTTTGCGGGGAGCCCAATACCTTGTTCATCGCACCCCGGTGAGTATCGCTACCGGCGATTTCAATGAAGATTTCCTTCCCGATCTGGCTGTGGCACTCCGGAACGACAAAATTCAAGTCCTGTTGGGTATGGGCAACGGAAAATTTCGATTGGGTCCTTTATACGAATATGGAGACACGCCAACTTCCGTGGCCACGGCCGATTTGAATGGGGATAAACACTTGGATTTGGCTGTGACCAATGGGGGCCCGATGAGTCACGCTGTCTCGATCTGGTTGGGTTCAGGGGATGGGACCTTCCAATCTCCGACTGACTATCGGACGGGCAAGCGGCCCTTGGGGGTTTCCTTTGCGGATTTTAATACTGATCGTGTACTTGATCTTCTCGTGATCAATGGTGAAATGAACACGATTACCGTGTTTTTAGGAAACGGGGATGGGACCTTTCAAAAAGGGAAGGAATCAGGCGGTGATGCCGGTCCCAATTATGGAGTAGCTCAGGATTTTGACGGCGACAAGGTTCCGGATGTGGCCGTCGCCAATATTCAATCGGGCAGTATATCTTTGTTATTCGGCAAGGGTGACGGGACGTTTCAGTATCCTCCCAGACATTATCCCACCCCGCATGCCCCCTTTGCGTTAACGACTTTATCGATCGCAACCGATCGTGGAGAAGAACCGGGGTTAGCAGTCGTGAATAACGCTTCCAGTAATGTCTCCATTTTTTTACATCATGGGTTGAACAGCATTCGTAAGGCCAAAGCTCCCATGTCTTCCTCGTAATCCTTCATGAACATGATCAGTTCTTGACACCCTATTTATGCCCTGTTTACAGTGAAATTCCTTTGCCTGATGAAACGAGGCTCTACAGCCTCCCAGAGCGTGATTGGGCCTTTTTAAGGAGAATGTGCGAACTTTTGGCTGGTGGTTTGGAATGGGGTCCCTGCTGACGTTAGCCGTCTTGCTCGTTCAGGGGGGGGTGAGGGATCTAATTTACGGGTCGTCGTATTCGGGGACATGGGAAGGGATCCTCTCCATGGGCCTCACAATTTTTGGGGGTGGAGTCCTTGCGGGCTGTGTGGCGGTGATTTTAAATCGACTTCGCTAGACCTTTTGTGTTGATTCATCAAGAAGGGTGTTGCGGACGAGAGTCTAGGCTTTTTTTTAAGGTCGGACGAAGGAATAGATTGTATTTAGTTCCCGCCATTTATGGCGGGGTACTTATCAGAAAGCGGGTTTTTATCTATGACGTGTCTCAGGTGTCAAGGAACGATGCTGGTTGAACGTCAATACACCCGGGTGTCACGTCGGTTCAACGCGAAATGCGTCAATTGCGGCTTTTGGTTCGACTTAGCAGATGTGTTGCGCTTTTTTAAGCGCGTCCTCGAAAGCGGTTATCATGGTATCAAAATCCGTGAAACCCTCTAGCCTGTCCTAAAACCCGTCTACCTTACTTCCAGCTCTGCAGCGCCTAATTTTTTCATGACACGATCGGGGAATTTTTCTTAGGCGCCTTCGGCGTGGCCGAGACGGGTAGCCCAATACAGAAAAAGGCGACCTTTGTTTGAGCCATGTGATTTGCGAAGTCGCTGGCTTGAGCGAGCATCGGAGGGAATCCTACCGACTATGACAGACGCAAAAGGTTTTTGGTCCTTATGCTAAAGCAAAAGAACTGCGATTCCAGCGAAGAAAATTGGTAAGAGAAATGGGAAGCAAAAAGTTTCTGCCACCTTAATATTTAAATGCTTTGATGATTTCCATCACTGATATGGAGGCACGAGCGAGCAAGCACCGAAAATACCTGTTCTCGCTTCCTCCCTTAACCTACGCATTAGTGACTTTGGCTTATGGCTTAATACTGGGAGGGTGCAACATCTTTGAGGGGCGTGAAGCAACTTTTCGTCTTACCCTTTGGCTAATTCTCTGAGAGTGGAGCGGATGAGGTCTTCGAGTTCGTAGGGTTCATCCATTTTGGCCGATGCGAGATTCATGGCTTTTTTGACTTCTGGGGCACGGTAGCCCAAGTTGA
>JAOUGQ010000133.1 GCA_029865515.1 Nitrospirota bacterium | reverse complement strand
ATACGCGAGACCGAGCAGACCTTACCCAATGGGTAAAAACGTTCTGTCACACAAGGAAACTGAGGATTTTGCCAGCCTCGGGAAACTTCAATCTGGAAAAGTAGGAACAACCAGAGAGAGGGGGATGGCGAAATAGGAGGAGGAGAAAGAGATGGTGCCGGAGACCGGGGTCGAACCGGTACGAGCTTGTAAGCCCGAGGGATTTTAAGTCCCTTGCGTCTGCCTATTCCGCCACTCCGGCATCGCACAGGTAAGCGCGGTGACTGTACCACTCCTTAAAAACCGGTGCAAGATTTGCCAGGCAGAATCATAGGCATTGAAGAACCAATCATTAGCTGGCGTTGCAGTGAAGAACCCTGCCCTCCCAGGCGGGGCTCCTCCTCAAAAAACTTTTTGCCTTCGCTTCCCTCCGCTCCGGGCTGCCATTCCTCCCCACCTTTCCTGGTGGGGCTTTCTGGTAGTTTTGGTAAATATTTTTTGCTCAACATGCCCAATTTCCTCGAGTAAAAAAAAGAGGATGCGAGCGCTTCGCATCCTCTTTTTAAGTAGACCCCTGAGGGTCTTATTGAGATGGGATCCTTAATTCACCCGAACGACCATATGATTACGCCGATTTTCCTGGAAGCAATCTTCACTGTCATTTTGGCAGAATGGCCGCTCTTTTCCATAGGAGACAATTTTAATCCGATCGGGTTGCACACCCAGATTGACCAAATACTCCCGTGCCGCTTCTGCCCGCTTCTGGCCAAGCACCAGGTTATAGTCCTGCGTCCCCCTTTGGTCACAGTGCCCCTCAATGGTTAACGCTTTACCAGGATTCGCTTGTAACCATTGCGCCCCTTCCTCCAGATATTTGGCTGCATCGCCAGAGATACTCCAACTGTCAAAGGCAAAGTAAATGTCTTGCACCTTGCCTGCTTGCATACCCATGGCATTCCCAAAACTTGTCTCAAATACTGACTCATCCCCATTGGCTTTCCCGATTCCGACAGAGCCCCCTCCTTGATGCCCATTGGCGTGGGCAATGCTCATATCGGGATTGACATATTCGGGGGAAGGACCACCATTTTCTTTCTCATAATTTTCTGCCCATGTCGAGGGATTCACCCCTTCATAGGATATCCCGGCTTTTGATGGATCCCCATAAAACTCCTGACTGCTATGACCGTTTCCTAAGTAGGCATTCGCCCAGCTTTCCGGATCAGGGTTGCTACTCGATGCCAACCCATTCCCAAAGCCAGAAACAGGCCCGTGATTGGGCCCTGATCCGTTCACACCGTCATAATTATGCCCATAGTTGGCACTACCCGGGGTCGATGTTCCATCCACTCCTTCGATCGCCTCCGTATTCATTGAGGTTGTGTTCGCCGAATTGGTTGCCCCTTCAGAGTCCACGCTATTTGAGCGCAGATATGGATTGGCTCCCTCCACGGATCCCCCATTTATTCTGCTTCCCCCACCGGACCCGTTGGCTTGACTCATGATCCGAGCAGTGGCATTGTCTGTTCCATCATCACTCGATGCCATCCCATCCCCCTCCGAGTTTGCTCCATATCGGACCGAATGGCCACTACATCCCGAAGCAATGAGTAACCCTAAGGTGATGGCAAGCGTTAAAATACTATTTTTCGGACAAACCCACATGAGATCCTCCTGGTGCAATGGTGACTGTTATATTCATTAGGTTAAACAATGAATTTACGATCATCTCCAAAACGGAACAGCCTTTTAACAAGCCAAACAACTGCTTCCAACGCTATTATACAATGACACTTATTAACCTTTATCGGCTGTTCTGAAAGAAAATTAAGGGTGGATGACAATATGGCAAAAAAGACCTTGCGGAATAGAATACCGATAGAGGGTCACATCGCTATTCTTACAATACAACCTTATATTTTCTTTGGAGAAAAAGCTCCCGCACACTTCTTGGGGGGGGGAATGGAGAAAGGAATTCCCCGGTCCAGTCCAACGGGGAATTAAACTGAAACAGAACCGGGGTCTACAAAGAAATCTACCAACCCGCATGGCGAGGGAATCGTTTTTAGGATTTTTGGGAGGCTGACTTCAAGATGGCAGATTGATACCACGTCCAAAATTTAGCCACACCTTCAGGTACCGATGTCTTAGGATCATACCCCAGTAGCTTGTTGGTTTTGGAAATATCGGCGAAGGTGTAGGCAATATCAGCATCCAACATGGGCGCGGGCACTAAATGCGCAGGACGCCCTGCTAAGTGTTCAATTCCTTTCACAAAATCCGCCAGAAGAACAGGTTCACCCCGTCCGAGATTGAGTATTTCATATCCCATCGGATGATCGACTGCCGCGACCAGACCGGCGACAATATCCTCCACATAGGTCCAATCCCGATGCATATTGCCATTGTTATAGAGGGGAACTTCACAGCCGGTGAAAATATTATCTAACACTTTATAGGCCATCATATCCGGACGGCCACGCGGCCCATACACAGTAAAGAACCGAAAAACGGTGTAATCCAGGCCATACAAGTGATGATACGTATACCCTAATAATTCACTCGCTCGCTTGCTCGCTGCATACGGGGCAAGAGGTCTGTCACACGGATCCTCGGGAACAAAGGGAATGGTTTTAGTGTTGCCATAGACGGAAGAAGTTGACGCAAACACAAACGTCGGAGAAGATGCGCCTTTGGCCTTAGAACCAATCCGCCCAACAGCCGCATCCAACAAGACGAGTGTCCCCATCACATTGACATCGTAATAGAGTCCTGGATCATCGATAGACACCCGAACTCCGGCCATCGCCGCTAAATGGACGACGGCATCAAAACGGTGATCAGAAAAAAGATCTGAAACCATCTGTCGGTCACGAATATCTCCTTTGAGAAATTGAAACGTTCCAGGCCACTTCCCTTCCAGGGCATGCTCCGTGACCTCTCGAAGATTTCCCTCTTTTCGCACGGGATCGTAGTAATCATTCAAGTTATCGAGACCAATGACATGGTCACCCCGCTTGACCAACGTTTCCACCGTATGGCTTCCAATAAACCCGGCAGCGCCGGTCACGAGTATAGTTTTCCCCACAGACACTCCTTGAAATTTTTATTAGATGAAAATTAAAGTTATTATTTATCTAACCCTGGCTGTCATATGTGCATACCGCTGCCCTAGTTTCTTCGGTATGAATTCCGCCAGGCTTAATGAAGACGGACAATCTTCCTGGCCCTCATCCTTATCGTCTGTCGTCGCCTGCCAAATTCTTAGGACCTCAACCCCGGTATGAATGCAGAGTGGTTGATTGGTCACCCATTCGCTTGAGAGGCTTCCAATCCGTTGCTACAATAGTTTGATTATGTACCTTATCGTCTGTGAAACAGTAAAGACACCGGAAACACTGGAGACCACCGATATAGGAACCGGCAACGATTACGAAGCCGAAGTCGTGGTCTTTAATTGTGATTGTCATACCTACCAACAAGTCGTTGATCTGTTTTGTCAGGTGATTCCCGGTATGACGCCCCCAAAAGCCTTTGAATTAGCCTGGCAAATAGATCATCAAGGGAGTGCAACGGTTTTTCAAGGTGACATCAAAAACGCTGATGTTATAGGAAAGAAGCTCGCAGCCGGTGGCTTGCGGGTTGAAGTCCGTTACTAACTTCCGGCAATTTGCTTGACGGCTCCGCTGCTTCTCCAAGTTATTTTTTCTTAACCCGGGTTGGTCTCGCGGACCAAGTAGGTTTTTTCTTTTTGGCCTTGGAGGTCGAGGCAGATTTTTTGATCCTCCCAGCTATTGTGGGGGCTTTTGTAGAAGAAAGGGGCCGGCCTTTCTTGGGTTTTTCGGTAGACGGTTTTGGCCCTTTTGCCTTTCCAGTCAACTTGGGGGAAACCCCTGATTTCTTTTTTGCCTCTTGGGGTCGTGCAGACCCAGGCTTAGGCAGCCCCTCCGATGAAGAGAGCTTGGGAATTTTAACTATTTTCTTCCCTGCCTTACCCTGTCCTCTTCCTGAAGACCCTGTTTGATTGGGCAATGGGAAGGAAGGAAGCTTCTTTTTTTTCAAGGCTTCACCTGAAAAAACGCGCACTTGATAGAGTTCAAATAACGATTCAACAGCCTTTTGATCCCCTTTCCGTGCAAGTGTGAGAAGACGACGGCGCTGATTCATTTCTTCTTCTTCCGTATGGGAAGTGACTCGCCGTTCCATACTCAGCTCCTTTCCTTATTCATATGTCGCACTTTTTTCCAATTCGAATAGGGCGCATCTTACACCAGATCCCGATGCATTGGCAATATTCCCTAATGAACATTTCTAGGATGCAGAAGGAAACCCCTTTTAAGGAAAAAATCTACGTTTTTAGCCTGTTAGGTCGACAAAAAGGGGTGGGACATGAAGATCTCTACAATGGAAAAAGGACAGGACTCAACAGTGGCTTACCGCCTACTCATCAAAAAATTAAGAGAACACCCAAAGCCAGGATTGACAACCGCCATGCAGTCTACTCAGTGAATACGGGCACGCAAGTTCCTCAGTTCGTTCCTCCTCCAATCGAATAAACGGCTAATTTACCGGGAGGATGCATGAAGTCATTATCTATCATGACAGATTTTGCTCTTATCGCCAGAGTCTCGCATTTAATTTCCTCGATCATATTGAGTCAAAAATATTGAGGAGATTTTGGACGTTACACGGCCACGGAAAGTAGCTGTTGATTGACAGGTCAAAGAACCCGCCGATATAGTGATTTTAATTTTCCTATTGAATTTCCACAGAAATTTTCATTCGTGTAGCTGTTTTTATTCTTATTCAAAGGCTAAAACTGATGACCCAACACACCACTCCTTATGATGTCGAACAAATCGGATATACCCTCGTGAGATTTAATAGTACGGGGATTTTTGAAACCCACAAAGACCATATGGTGGACCCCTATGCCGCCACACGGGCCCCCAAATGTCCTCAAGTGGAAGGCATGCAATTCGCCCCGCAAGAGGCCAATAAAATATTACCGGCGATGGTCGTTCTGCACGATCGCTATGGGCTCACATCACACATTCAAGAATTAGCCAAAGGCCTATCCTGCCAAGGGTACGTGGTCTTAGTCCCGAATTTGTATGGACGGCAGGGCGGAATGGTGACAGCCAATGCGGAGGTCGCTGATGCCTTAATGGAGCGGTTAAATGAACAACAAGCCTTACAGGATATCAATGCCAGTTTTGAATTTCTCAATGCCAACCTGACAGAAGATGCGACATTGGAACGAACTACCCGCAATGCCCATGCCGTGATCGGGTTTGGTATGGGCGGGACGCTGGCCATCAAAACCGCCGCTCATCGGCGCCGGCTCCAAGCCGCCGTAGCCATCTCTGGCACTCTGCCTGCCGATTTTGAAATGGCACAACGCCTGTATTGTCCCCTATTGCTGCAGACGCCAGGAAAGAGTCTTCTCAATTCAGCAGAAGAACTTGATAGGTTTCGTCAGACGGCACAACAAGCCGGGAAGACCGTAGAAGTCCGATCCTATTCTGAAGCTAATGATGGATTCTGGCGGAGCGGCTCTCCTGACTATCGGCTGGCAGATGCCGAAGAAGCCCTGCAAACCTCAATGGATTTTATTAACAAGATCATAAAGAAATTTCCATAAGCGCCTTTTCTTGCCTTGGGAGAAACATGCCTCATTCATTTCTCCTCATAGACAATCAACACCAACCCCTGTTTTAAGGAAACCCATGGCACTCCATGCCAACCGGAATTGGATGCCGGCTTTCTGTCTTGTCGGCGTTCAGATTTCTGTTTATTGCTTCCTCTCCCCAGCTTTTGCAAACCAGGAATTATCCGCCCCCCCCGGGTCTTTCCTTGAACAACACCACGCACAGATTCTTCAGCTTTCCTCGGATAACGAGGCCCTTGCCTTCTTTCAATCCATAACCAACCCTCAGGTTGCAGGCTCGCGACTTCGTACTCAATCGCAATCTTCACCCACAAACCCGAATCTGGCAGAAGAGACAAAGGAAGCCATCACCACCTATTTGGCATCCCTGGCCGGTACCGCCCATGCCCAGGAAATTCGGAAAAGCATTGTTGGATCCATAACGGCAAGTTCACCATCCTCCGAGGCCGCCACCGGGGAAGCTCAACTCCAATGGATTACTCAACGATCTCCGCTCCAACCACTGAAACTGCTGATGGATTTCTACGAACAAATATCCGCATGGTCACAAGCAACTTCCGAACCCCTCCCCCCAGGAAACAATTTTTCTGAATTTGCCGCCTATTACGACCAAACCTATCCGGATTGGGATAACAGTCCATTATCCTGGGCAAGCATTTTTCAGCAACACGGTCAAAAGGGAATTGAGGCCAAATTACTCGAGTACTGGCAAGCACCGGATCAACTTACCAAAGAGCACGCATCTTCCCCCTCCACTCATCAAGCCTATGCTCAACATTATATTGGAACACGGCTCCTGCCAATGTTCCGAGCCAATCTCCTAACTCAAATCATCCGGTTAGAGACCACGGCCTATGAAACAGCATGGGAAAACTGGCGCCACATTCAGCAGTGGCAGCAACATGAGCAGACTAATCGGCTACCACTCGCTTGTGTGGAACCTGGCAATGGCTTGTGCATAACCACCAAAACCATGGGGATCATAAAATGATGATCACCTTTTCACCCCCAGACCAATCTTCTCCCTCTCAACTCGAGCCAAGCACAATTGTGATTCAAGGGGATACCGTCTATCTCAAATGGACCTTCCCCCAGGGTATTCAAGAAGATAGCTTGCTGCTCAGCAACCATGACACCCACCTTGAAGGCACATTCAAAAACTCCCTCGGCCCCCATGGAAGTATTTCCGGCAAACGACTCTCTACCTGCCGATCCTAAAGTCTCTCTCGCATCCTCCTTTATCCATCTCCCTTATCCTCCGAAAAGATGTAAAATGTTTATGAAGGGAGGGAGAAGAAATGCTTAGTCATGATTCCCTAGAATCAGACATTCAGCGCTTGGGGCAAACATTGGCCGAACAAGCTCATCACCATGCTCCAGGGCTTTTGGACCACCGGTGGTGGACAAATCTTCTTTTAGATTGGGGCACTCGCGATGAACAGTTCAAAATTCAACTGTTTCGCTTCATCGATGTCCTTCCCGCCCTCCAGAACGATCAACAATTTGTGCGCATCCTGAAGGAATATTTTCAAGACCTGCCATCTCTCCCGACTCCCTTGCGGTGGCTCCTCACACGATTTGCGAACAATCCCCTTACCGCGAAAGTGGGAACGGGGCTATTGCGGCGGCAATTTCTTAAAATGGCCTACACCTTTATGGCAGGTGAGACAGTTGATCAGGCTTTACCGACGCTTGCTCGCCTTTGGCAAACCCATTGCGCTTGTTCCATTGATTTGCTCGGAGAAGCCACCGTCAGTGAAAGTGAAGCTGATCACTATCACAAGCGGTGTCTTCAGACGTTGACCCAATTGCATCAGGTCATCCAACAATCAAATCCCTTTCCTATTTTAGAAACCGACCATCTGGGTTACCTTCCCAGGATCAATCTGTCCATTAAACTTTCTGCTTTATACTCGCAATTAGACCCTATTGACCCCGAAGGCAGCTACGCAGGCTTGGCTCACCGCCTGCGGTCGATTGTGGATCTGGCCCAAGC
>JAOUGQ010000132.1 GCA_029865515.1 Nitrospirota bacterium | reverse complement strand
CATGCGCTTGGTCAAGGTCGTCACCAGTATCCGCTGCCCCTTCGCCACACGCAGCCGGATTTCCCCGAGCAACTGTTCGACCTGGCCCTTGGCAGGCTTCACGTCCATCACCGGATCAATCAGTCCGGTGGGCCGAATGATTTGCTCAACCAGCGCCTTCCCCGCGTGCTTCAGCTCATACGGCCCTGGAGTCGCGGAGACATACACCACCTGGTTCATGCACGCCTCAAACTCGGGAAATTTCAGCGGCCGGTTATCCATCGCCGACGGCAGGCGAAAACCATAATCCACCAGGGTTTTCTTGCGTGAGTGATCTCCTTCGTACATGCCCCCAAACTGCGGGACTGTCGCATGGGATTCGTCCACAATCAGCAAAAAGTCTTTGGGAAAATAATCCAACAGGGTCGGTGGAGGCTCGCCCGGCGCGCGTCCGCTCAAGTGCCGGGAATAGTTTTCAATCCCGTGGCAGTAGCCCATCGTCCGGATCATCTCCAGATCAAATCTCGTGCGTTGTTCAATCCGTTGCGCTTCAAGCAATTGATTCGTCCGGCGAAAGTAGGCGATTCGCTCTTCCAGCTCTTCTTCGATCCCGGTAATGGCCTGCTCATATCGATCGGGTGCAATGACATAGTGGCTCTTGGGATAGATCGCGATTTTCGGAAGCTTACGCAGGGCCGTGCCCGTTAACGGATCAATTTCATAAATGGCTTCCACCTCGTCACCGAACAGCTCGACTCGCACGGTATTCGAATCGGACGACGCGGGGAAAATTTCAATGACATCCCCTCGGGCGCGGAACATGCCACGCTGCAATTCCAGATCATTCCGTGAATATTGAATATCTACCAGCTTGGCCAGAATGCGCTCCCGGCGGATCTCCATCCCCGGCTCCAAATACAACAACATGTCGTGGTAGACCTCCGGCGACCCCAGGCCATAAATGCACGACACGGAGGCCACAATCACAATGTCATTCCGTTGCAACAGTGCCGTGGTCGCGGAATGCCGCATTTGATCAATCGTGTCGTTGATCGCCGCGTCTTTGGCGATATAGGTATCCGTAGTCGGAATATACGCTTCCGGCTGATAGTAGTCGTAATAACTGACGAAATATTCAACCGCATTGTCGGGAAAAAAGGATTTGAACTCCTGATAGAGTTGAGCCGCCAGCGTCTTATTGTGGACCACGACCAGCGTGGGCTTTTGCACATTGGCAATCACATTGGCCATCGTGAAGGTCTTACCCGACCCCGTGACCCCAAGAAGCACCTGATGTTTGAGGCCCTGGTTCAGTCCGGCAGTCAGCACGGCAATCGCTTTGCCTTGATCGCCCTTGGGAACATAGTCGGATTGGAGAGAGAACGTGCTCATCGTTTGCATCTGATAAAATGTAGCACAATGCGATTGTGAGAGGCAGGCAAGACTGCAAAAAGCTGGAACCCCAATCAGCCGAAGAGAAATCACGTGATTCCCCTTGACCCTTGTATGGTAGCAGGTTCAGGATAGATCGATACTGCGTCTACAAGGACATATTCAGAGGAGAAGCCATGGCCACAACCACCATCGCGGAATTTATGGCACAGGATCATGACCGCCTGGATGATATGTTCAAGCAGTTTCAAGCAATCAAGGAGCAGAATGCCTCAAAGGCCCGGTCCTTGTTTCAAGAATTTTTGACCGGGCTGCACCGGCATATTGTGTGGGAAGAGGATATTCTTTTTCCGGTGTTTGAGGCTGAAGCGCAGATGGTCAAAGACCATGGGCCAACCGGGGTGATGCGAAATGAGCATCAGCAGATCAAGGCTTTTCTGAAACAGATTCAGGCAAAAGTAGCCGAAGGAAATCTTTCCACTGAAGAGGAGGAAGAAGGCTTACTCCAGGTTCTGACCGCCCATAATGTGAAGGAAGAAAAGATCCTCTATCCTTGGATTGATAATTGCGTCAGCGACGAAGAGCGCGCCTCCCTTCTCACCAGGATGGAACACCTACCACCGGACCAGTACGCCGGCATCTGACAGTACCCTTCACGCGCTTCCGTTCAAAACAACCCGACAATATTTCCCTTCGCGTCGACCCCGATCGATTCAGCCGCCGGAACCCGTGGCAGACCGGGCATCGTCATGATATCCCCGGTAATGACCACAACAAATTCCGCGCCCATCGCCAATCGCACCTCGCGCACCGGGACGGTAAATCCGGTGGGGGCGGCTTTTTTGGCTGGATCGGTGGAAAAACTGTATTGCGTTTTGGCCATGCAAATGGGGAAATGGCCGAACCCGTTCTTCTCCAGTTCGGTCAGGCGGGCTTGAACCGTTTGAGGAATTTCCACATCATCGGCCCGGTAGATTTCGCGGGCAATGGTACGGATTTTTTCAGCCAGTGGAAGATCGTCGGGATACAATGCCGAAAATTTTGAAGACTCCTTATCGGCAACCTGCCGAACGGTTTCCGCCAACGCCACCGCGCCTTCTCCCCCTTTGGCCCAATGATTGGAGACCACCATCCGCACGCCAAGCTCACGGCATGACCGGTCCAGAAGATCAAGCTCGGCCGGGGTATCACCGGCAAATTGATTGATGGCCACTAGGGCCGGCACACCGAATTTTTTCACGTTTTCCAAATGGCGCAGCAGATTGGGAAGGCCCTGTTTGAGCGCTGCCAGATCTTCCTGGCCCAACCGTGTTTCTGAGGCTCCTCCATGCAACTTGAGAGCTTTGACCGTCGCCACGACCACGGCACACGCCGGAATGAGTCCGGCTTTTCGGCATTTGATATTGAAAAATTTTTCCGCCCCCAGGTCGGCTCCAAACCCGGCTTCGGTCACCACATAGTCGGCTAGTTTTAAAGCCAGCTTCGTCGCCACGACCGAATTGCACCCATGAGCAATATTGCCGAACGGTCCGCCATGCACCAGGGCCGGATTATTCTCCAGGGTTTGCACCACATTGGGATTCAACGCGTCTTTGAGCAACACCGTCATGGCCCCTTCCGCTTTGATGTCCCCGGCAAAAACCATCTCCTTGCCAGCGGTTCTTCCCACTTTGATATTCCCCAACCGGCGTTCCAAATCCTTCATATCAGAAGCCAGGCACAAGATGGCCATCACTTCCGATGCTGCCGTAATGTCGAACCGGCCCTCGCGTGTAAACCCGTTCGCCTTCCCTCCCAGACCGGTAACAATCGAGCGAAGGGCGCGATCATTGACGTCCAACACCCGCCCCCACGTCACACGACGGGGATCGATCTGTGGCTTGTGCCCCCAATACAAATGATTATCCACCATGGCCGCCAGTAAATTGTGCGCAGACGTGATGGCATGAAAATCCCCGGTGAAATGCAAATTGATGTCGGTCATCGGCGCGACTTGCGCATAGCCCCCACCACAGGCTCCGCCTTTCATGCCGAAACACGGACCAAGGCTTGGCTCACGAATGGCCACGATCGTATTCGCGCCAATATGATTCAACCCGTCTGCCAACCCGATAGAGGTGGTGGTTTTGCCTTCACCGGCTTTCGTGGGTGAAATGGCCGTAACAAGAATCAGCTTACCGTCCGGTTTGTCCCTGAGCGATTCCTGCACTGAGAGAGGAATTTTGGCTTTGTATTTGCCAAATAATTCGATCTGCTCCACGTTCAAGCCCAGTTTTTCACGGACCACTTCGGCAATTGGTCGCAACTGCGCCCGACTGGCAATTTCAAGGTTGATAGACGAATGGCTCATGGTCTCTCTCCGTGGTTGAAGATCATACCAGGGGTTCCTTCCGATCTTCATCCTTATTTTCGCATGCTGATCTCTGCAATTGGTATTTCGCATTCAGTTTTGCTAAGAAGGAGACATGCGTTCTCTCACGTTGGCCATCAGTCTTTTCGGTTTTTTATTCCTGGGACAAGTCTCATTCGCCGATGCGCATGACTTTCAGATAGGCCAATCCGTGGTTCTGAGGGCGACCAAACCCATCGGCGTGCCGCTGCATCGTAAACCGGCTCCCAGTTATCTGAAGCATGTGCCAGGCGATACCACCGCAATCATTGAACACATTTCCAAAAATGCTCAATGGATCCGGATTCGTTTTGCCTCAGGAGAAACCGGCTGGGTACACGCCAAATATGCCGAACCGGCTTCATCCGTGCCGACATCTACTGGCCCCAAGCCGGATTCTCCCGATTCCCCAACCATTCCTAACCGACCGCTTACAACGGCGGGTGGTGAAGAAGCCGTCTGGACTTCAAGAGAAGAATGCGAAAACATCCTTGCAAAAGGTACCCGCATGGCTCCTGAATCCTTTCCCCGTCTTCGAGTGGCCACCTGGAATCTGCGGTGGTTTCCCCAGGGAAAATCCCCTGAGCAGCCTGAGGATTTCGCGGAGCCGACTGACTTGAATTGGTTGACCTGTGCCATCCGGTGGATGCAGGTGGACATTCTGGCCCTGCAGGAAATCCTGGCGACTCCCGAGGCCACCCAAGCTCTCAAGACGTTGACCAGCAACCTGACGGCTCAGACCGGTTATAGCTGGAAATGGTATCGACAACCCTGTGGCCGTCCCGATGACCATCATCTCGGGCTGTTGTGGAACGACTCCCGCGTGTCCCTAAACAACTTTGACAGTCTGTGGCAATTCAATGCCAAGGCGGAAAATGGATCAAACCCCTGCACCTACGGCTTGCGGCCCGGTCAATATGCCCGGGTGCAGTCCCGCACGGCCAACGGCGTAGACTTTCATTTGATTGCAGTTCACTTAAAGTCAGGCCCCACGGTCTTTGACGTCGAGGAACGGCACAAGGCCCTCAACCGGATTGACCAGGCCATTGCGCCTTATCTCAAACAGGATGAGGACGTGATCATTCTGGGGGATTTCAACACGATGGGAGCGGGCGATTGGAATTCCCGCGACTACGAGATCAAGAACCTTCGTCGACATTTGGAAAAAGAAAAACCCGGCTTCACGGATTTAGAGCCCAGGCCGCAATGCTCTCACTATTTTCGTGGACGGGGCGGCTGGCTCGACCATATCCTGGTGCCCCATGACATGAAAGAGATCACGGTCACATCGGCCACCGTCACTGGATACTGTGCCGTCGCCGGCTGCCAACGCATTCGAGGGGAATATCCGCTCGCCTATCGACACCTTTCCGATCATTGCCCGGTGGTGGTGGAAATCGAGAATATAGACCAGGATTAGGAAATCCGGCGCCCAGCCATCCTTACTCCGACAAAATTTTACCGCTTACGTTTCTTCGATTGTTTAGGAAGACTGGCCTCGCCCCAACAGGAAAGAAACGCCGTCAAAAACGCATGCTCTTGCGCAGGCTCCACGGCCAGCGGGGCCAAGGACAAACCCACCGCCAAGGCGATATGATAGCCGACCGACCGTGTGGACACCGCTCGTTGATAGGCAGGATGGGCTCGATTCACCCACACCGTGGACTCCACCAGCCGCCCGATCTCCTGATCATCTTCCCGGTCTTCCAATTGAATACCGAGCCCAAAACGGGCTGGGGCTCTTCGGCTACCTCGATCAGGCAACAGAAAGTCAGACACCACCGACGCAGAGTCTTCCCGTTCGCGCGGTTCCCGTTGAGTCTCCCCACCTGAAGGTTCGTTACCGCGAGTTTGAACGACGAGTTCTTCTTCCACTTCCTGAACCTGAGAGGCTTCTCCAGGAACCATCACCGCCCGCATGTCCTGATAGGGGCCCGGCATACCTAAGGGTAACCGTTTCTGACCCCCTCTCCGATGTTCAACCAAGGAACCCAGGAGCGGAAAGAGATCGGAGAGATCTTCCAACACACGCTCAAGATCCCGTTCCAACGGCCGCATTTGGCGGGGCGGCGTTTCCTCCACAGGACCGTCCACCACTCCCCATTCCGACAGTTGCCGCTGAACAGCTTCTTGAATGGCCTTGCGATAGGCCAAATAGGTTGCGCCCCGTGCCCCCACACGAATGAAATCTCCCTTATTCAAGGTAAGGCTGCCCGCCAACCCGGGCACCTCGATCAGACCGGAAATACGTTCACGGGACTGCGGGGTAATTCCCAGCCAATCCCACCCGGACTTGATGACTTTGCCGTAGGTGCTGATGGCCAATCCCTGCAAATCTTCGGGCAAAGGCCCTTCTGTTCGCACCAGATAGCCGAGAGCAGAGGGTTTCCGTTTTCGCAACAGACGAATTTCCAGCGGAGCGATGACCGGGGCCTCAAACCGTTGAGGGGTGAGTTCCACTCCGTTGATCTTGAAGGCCACCCCTTGCGGGTAGTGCGGATTCAAAATCGTGGAAAACGTAGGATCCAGCAACGGTTGAAAATGCCTCGAGACGGCAGCCCCTAAAAATCCAGGATCCAACAGTGGAGAGAGAACATTGTGGAGTGTCAGACGGACAGCAGTGCCTTGTTGGTTAACCATGCCGATAGGCGGCACCCATTTCCAGGGAGCCCGGTGCCGTGACGATAAATGCCAGGTCGTGGACACATACGTGTGTCCTCGCCTGGTTTCCGTAAGCACTTCCTCGCACACCAACAAGCCGAGCTTAATCCCCACCCCCGCAAAGCCAATCCCCTGTCCCCGTCGTTTGGTGCTGGAGGCAATGTCATGATAGCGGGCTAAATCCTTCCGCTGCATGCCTGACCCGTTATCAATCACCGTCAGTCTGCCCTCGGTGGGATTGGCCTGCAAAAGAATTTGGTTGGCACCGGAATCCAGCGAGTTCGCAATTATCTCGGTGAGGATGGTTTCTTCAAGCGAGCCCGGATAGGCATCCCGCAAGTCTTCCAACAGATGAAGCAAATCGACCCGAGTTTCACCCATGCTTCTGGCTCCCGTTTTTCCCCCACGCACCCATGTCCGGACTGAGCATTAGAGTTCCTGCACCTTGGTCACCCGCCTCGCTTCGGCTTCCACAAAGACCCGTTTCACGAGGGGATGCCTGGCCTTGATGTCTTTATCCAGCCCGGCCACGCCACGCTCCACTTCCTCCGACGTCACGCCATCACGAAAATCCACACTAAGATTGACCAAAATAAATTCGGGTCCCATATGCATCGTCAACACTTCATTCACATGCATCACGCCGGGCAATTGCTTCGCCATTTCGCGAATACTGTGGACCACTTCCTGATTGGCGCTTTCGCCAATTAATAATCCTTTGGTTTCATACGCCAGCCACATGGCGATCCCGGCCAAAATCAACCCGATGATACAGGTCGCAATGCCGTCAAAGTACACAATGCCTGTCAATTGACCCAGCCAAATGCCCAGGAACGCCACCCCCAACCCCAACATCGCTGCCGTATCTTCAAAAAGGACCATAAAGATCGTCGGATCTTTTGTCCGCTGAACCGCCTGTAGATACGACCATTTCCCTTTGACTTTGGTAAATTCTCTCAAGGCCAGATACCAGGCTCCTCCTTCGAACACCAAAGCCAAACCCAGGACAATATAGTTCACCACCGGGTTTTCTATCGGCTGGGGATCCAAAATGTGCAACACGCCTTCATACAGGGAAATTCCGGCGCCTAACGCAAAGACAAGAATGGCAACCGCAAAACTCCAAAAATAAATTTCCTTTCCATACCCGAAGGGGTAGCGCTCATCCGCAGGTCGTTTTGCGCGATGAAGTCCATAGAGCAGTAACCCTTGGTTGCCCGTGTCCACT
>JAOUGQ010000454.1 GCA_029865515.1 Nitrospirota bacterium | reverse complement strand
CCCAGAAGACCGGTCACAAAGGGAATGGGGAGAAAAATTCCGGCCAAGACCGTGAGAATATACATGGTCTTGTTCATCTGATCGGATAATTTGTCCGTCAATTCTTCTTGCATGACACCCATACGCTTACGCGCGGCATCAAAGTTGTCGACATAGCAAATGAAATAATAGGCCTCCTCCCGAAATCTCGCTTGATGGGTTGTCCAAAGTGGTGGGAAGATTTTTTCTGACAGACCTCTTCCCAAGATGGCCATTGCATCCATGAAAAAGAGCGAATAGCCTATGGCCGATAGCTTATAGCCGAGGATGAGGAGTTGTGGTGATCTCAAACGGGAACGACGACGCGGATTCATCTTGGCTGCTTGGCTGAGGGATGGAAGGGTCTCTGCTTTCAGACCTTCCAGAGGAATGCGATGAATTTCCAGGCAGGGGATTCGGTTTCCGTCAAATTGTCATCGGTGGCGATACATTCCGGCAAATCTCGAACATATCCCGCGTAGTTTGAAGAGGCCTTTTAAGCCACGAGGGTATAATGCTTGTTAGGTCGCTCCCTTTTTCTTTACCGGTTAGTTTAACGATTCTATCCAGTGCTCCAGTTGGTCAGCCATCGCTGAGTTGGCTGGGGGTTGTTATGAGTTTTTACAGGCAATCCGTCTGGAGCTTTTTGTACTGAATATTTCGGAGAGGTGTGCTGGGAAGGCGGGATAGGGCCCTTTATTTTACAAAGTCTTCACGATCGGGATGGCAGCCTCGTTGTCTGTGTCGAGCCAGCAATGGTGATTCCGGCATCTTCGGGTCGTTCATGGGGAGAATGAATGCCCGTGGAACTTTCAAGTTGGCCCTCGCGGATTTGTTTTAGAGCCCTCTCACCTCTCGATTTTTGCGTATATTAGAGGGAGTATCTATGTGTTTGAATCTGCAAATTTGAAGCAGCGTCTAAGCGCTTGGTTCCGAGCTTCCGCACACAGGGGGTTGCCAACTATAAACCGGGAGGAATTGTGAATTGGATTTATGACCTTCTGCTTGATTCCTCCCGCAAATAATCCATAATTCCCGAATTATGCATGATTGCCTGATGTCTGTCGGAACATTTTCTTAAGTCCGTCGATTTTTTCCAGCCCTCAGTCTGTAGGATTTACCCAACAGGGTTTGTATCTTTTAATACATCAATCCTTCATGGAATTTTATGGATAGGGATGCCGTCTCTCATCTATTGCTCTCATCAATTGAATGAAAACAATATAAAATGTAAGAAGTTTTTCATTTAGGCCTCGCCCAAGCGTGTTTGGCCTGTATTTTGCCTGTTAACTGATGTAGTTCTTTGGTTACTCCGATCCTTAATGTATCAGTTCAGCAATCAACCTCCCCCCTTCAACCGACGGTTTCATGTGTGAAGTTGTTTTGAAAGAGAGGACCTCTTATGAACCACCTGCCTTCATCTCCCGCACTGGCAAAAGATTTAATGGATCACGAAGCCGTCCCTCTCAATCTCGGTAAATTCGAGAAGGAGCTGGCTTTGCAATTTCTTTCCGGTCAGTATGGTGGATGGCCGGTGGTCGATTCTACCCGAAAAATTCTCGGGATCGTGACGGACCTCTCTCTGCTACAGGCGGTTTCACGCGTGAATTCGCTCGATGAGCTCAGAGTAGAAGACGCGATAACCACGCCCGTTTATGTGCATGAGAATGAACCGCTTGATGTGGTGTTGATGATGATGGCCCATAGACAAGTTCTGAGAATGCCTGTCGTGATCGATCAGAAGCTTGTCGGAGTCATCTCCCGGAGACATGTGTTACAGCAATGTTTCTCGTTATCCTCGCCTTCCTCCCGATTCGTCTCTTCGTGCGCGTGGTGTGAACGCGTGCAGGATCCCTCTGCCGCACCGGCTGGCACGAAAGGAGGGCCGGATTTGGCATCTTTGCTGGCGATAGATCATCTCAACTTCTCTGAGAACGAACTTGCCCATACGGATTGTTCTTCTTGTTTGCCAACCCTTCAGGGACTCAACACAACATCCGGGAGCCTGTCACCTGACGAGACGGAAACCCTGGAAGTCCGTCCATCTTTGTTGGTGGTCGATGATGATCCATCCGTAGCCGGGCTGTTGAAACAGGCGCTTCAGGAATGGGGATACGATGTGCTGGTTGCGAGAAATGGATGGGAAGGCCTGGCTGTGGCCAGCCGGCATACGGTGGATGGCATGTTACTCGATATGCGCATGCCCATTATGGATGGGCGGACCATGCTGGATGAATTGCGATGGTTGGGCCATCAGATGCCGGTGCTGATGATGTCGGGCGAGACGGATGAACGAGCCCTCCGGCAAATGTTGCAGGAAGGAGCCCAAGGCTTTTTC
>JAOUGQ010000131.1 GCA_029865515.1 Nitrospirota bacterium | reverse complement strand
GTTGGAGGAGTCATAATGATGGTAGCAACACCGGGTGCTTGAGATCCCTCTGAAGACTCGAAAGGCTTATTCTCTCCACCTTTGGAAATCACCTGAGGTGACGCCACTTTTGCCTCTTGTTCCTTGCGGGCCTGTTCGGCCGCTGCCCGTCGCCGGTCTTCCTCCAAGGCTGCCAGGCGCCGGGCTTCAGCCGCTTGTTTGCGTTGTTCCTCTTCCGCGGCCAACCGGGCCTGTTCCGCTTTTAAGGCCGCCTCTTGTCGTTGGCGAGCCTGTTCCGCAGCCACCCGTCGCCGTTCTTCCTCCAAGGCTGCCAGGCGCCGCGCTTCAGCGACTTGTTTGCGTTGTTCTTCTTGCGCCGCCAGCCTCGCCTGTTCGGCCGCCACCCGCTGGGCTTCGGCCAATTGAGCCAGGCGGGTTTGCTCCTGTTGAGCTAAGACCCGTTTACGCTGCTCCTCTTCCGCCGCCAGCCGGGTCTGTTCGGCCGCTACTCGCTGGGCTTCGGCCAGTTGAGCCAGGCGGGTTTGCTCCTGTTGAGCTAAGACCCGTTTGCGCTGCTCTTCTTGCGCCAGGATGGCCTCTTGTTCGCGGCGGGCCTGTTCCGCAGCCACCCGTCGCCGCTCCTCTTCCGCCGCCAGCCGCTGCTGCTGTTCCTTGGCTTCAGCGGCCAGGCGTCTGGCTTCGGCTAGTTGTGTTTGGAGTTCTTGTTCTTTTTGAGCCAAGACCTGCTTGCGCCGCTCCTCTTCGGCGGCCAGCCGCGCTTGTTCGGCCTTCAAGGCCGCTTGTTGTTGGGCCAGCAGCGCTTCTTGCTCCTGGCGGGCCTGTTCCGCGGCCACCCGTCGTCGTTCCTCTTCCGCCGCCATCCGCTGGGCTTCCGCCAATTGAGCTAAGGCCAGTTTTCGCTGCTCCTCTTCCGCCGCCAGCCGGGCCTGTTCCGCTTTTAAGGCTGCCTGATGTTGGGCCAGGAGGGTCTCTTGTTCCTGGCGGGCCTGTTCCGCGGCCACCCGTCGCCGCTCCTCTTCCGCCGCCAGCCGCTGGGCCTCCGCCAATTGGGCGAGGCGGGTTTGTTCTTTTTCGGCTAAGGCCTGTTTGCGTTGTTCCTCTTCGGCGGCCAGCCGGGCTTGTTCCGCTTTTAAGGCTGCCTGTTGTTGGGCCAACAGGACCTCTTTTTCCTGACGGGCCTGTTCAGCCGCCAGTCGTCGCCGCTCCTCTTCCGCCGCCAGCTGCTGGGCCTCCGCCAATTGGGCCTCGAGTTCCTTCTCTCGCTGTTGTTGCTCCTTCAACAATTGTTGTGCCTGTAATTCATTTTTTTCACGTTGCGCCTTCAAGTCGGCATCAACCTCTGCTAGCGTTTTCTGGTTCTTCATCTCTTTTTTCGTTACAGACGGGGTATTATTTGTGAAAACATCCAAAGGGTTTCCTAAATTTTTAAAGAGACTCACAATGGTCTCGATTGTCCCAGTTTCAGGATTGTTCTTGTTCCCGCTATCCTTTGGGGCTTGCACGACTTGTGGTCGGGAAGAGGTTTTTTCCGGAACAAAGATAAACTCACCCTTATCATCCTGGGAAAGATTCCACATTTCCGGGCGTTGAACATGATTATGAGACAGAGCGGCTGATTGAACATGTTCGTCGAGATAGGCGAAGAGTTCCGATGCAGGAATGATCCCGTCGCCGTTCAGATCGCCATATCCTTTTCCTATGGCTTCCAGAAGATAGTATGTGAACACGCTATGCTTCCACTTCGGTCCTGCCAATGCTTGTTGCCCTGTCCCTCCAGCAGTAATTAATTGGCGCGCCGGTTCCCGAGTAAGCACTTGCAGATAGTCTTTGGTCATGGGGGGAAGTGAACGAAGGTTTCGCCCGGGGATGCCCCCATAGCAAATATCAATCAGAAACAAGACCTGTTTTGCCGGAATTGCATCCGAAAGTTCACGAAGAAGCGCCATACTCATAGCCGTGTCAACGAGACGCCCTGGCTCAGTATCGACGGGCATCATATATCCCACAGGCTGGCCCCCTCCCTTGCTTTTAACTTCACCAATATGTCCTGCAAAAAAGATCAGCACGCGGTCTTCTTTTTGAACCCGCGTTAAAAGGTCCTCGCGTAACTCGCGAAGAATGGCCTGTCGGGTGGCTTGTTTATTGTAAAGCGGGGTGACTTTAAATCCTTGGCGGGTAAGAACAGTAGCTACGGCCTTGGCGTCATCGACAGCGTAGGAGAGCGGAGAAAGATTCAGATAATTATCAACTCCAATAATGACAGCCCAGGATTTTCCCTGGGTCTCCACAACGTATTGAGCTGGCCCCTCGCGTTTCATGTTGCCACCACGCGTATCCGTCCATCCCAGGGAAGGAAGCAGAAAGACGAAACATCCCATCAGAAAGAGAGAGAGGAGATCATAATTAAAAGGGGATAAACAGCCTTTTTTCAAGACGGGGTTTTGTGAATCGATATTGAACACGGCTCACTCTCTCCAGAAGGGCTGCTGTAATTTTACTTGAGAGAAATCTGAGGAGAAAATAGTCAATTTTTCCCTGTCGTCCCTTATCTGACTTTTTTAAAGAGCCTCCTTTTCCAGACTGGGCCTCCCTCAAGGGAATGACGGATGACTGAAAAAAAGGCATTTTTGTGTTTATGTGGGTTTGTGCGGCCTCAATGTCAGTTTAATGGGTCTCATACCACAGATGCGAGCCCTGCCTATCGGATGATTAAAAAATCAACGCCTCTCCTTGCCAATAGTCAACTGAACTATTCTACCAGACATGGAATACCCAACCTGGTTAGTGAAGATAGACTTGTAAGTCTTCTTATCGAAATATTGATTGACTTCATAGGAAAGAATTTATACGATCCGCTTGTTTCCTCTACTTTTCAAAAATCACATTTCTTTTCAATGTTTTCATATGATAAAAGAGCGATCTGAATGAATGGCTAATCTTCCAACGCTCTTCGTTGGGACCTGTGGTTTTGAGCATAAATCCCCCAGAAAACTTCAATAAATCTTAGTTTGATCGTATTCAGAATTGCATCCCCGGAATTTTCCGGAAACCCATTAGCATTTTTCTTTCTAATCTAACGTGAGGAGCAATAATGAATTATTGCCTTATGCAAAAACCTCAAGGTAATCAATGCAACCCATTAGGTCTTTTATTGGTGTTGGCAATGTTTTTCATTATTCCTTCTGTCACGCAGGCCAAAAATTTAGAAGATGTGATTCCTGATCTTTATGGGGGGGATGGATTTCAAACAGATCCAAATTTTGCAGGAAATCGGGCCAATGATTTTGGCGACGCAGTATTTAATTCATTTAACCAACTGACCAATGGAATTGGGGCCCAGACCGGCCAATTTGCGGTGAACTCTACGGTTGCGGCGTATCGTTTTGACGTGGAGCGAGGAGTTCCGGTTGAAATCACTAAAAGCCTCGGTCCACTTTTTGGAGAACGGGCTGACACGCTTGGAAAAGGGCGATTTGATTTTCAAGTCGTCTGGTCAAATGCCAATTATAAAAAATTTAATGGGCAGAAACTGACTTCCCTCAGCGCAAATGTATCTCCCACGGCGGGGCCTGGAACACCGCCAAATGCCCCAGGGTTGGATGAGCAGTTAAGAATTGACCTGAATGTAGAAGTGATCACCAATTTTGTTGGGTTTTTTGGCACATACGGCCTTACAGATAATTGGGACGTCAATCTCCTGGTTCCTCTCATCAACAACAAAATCAAGGCTAAAGCGAAAGCGACTATGCTTGATGCAAACGGTATACCTTGCACTCAAGGTGGAAATTGTAGCGGAATTTATGTAATCAATGGAACAGCACCTGGCACAGGTGATCCTTCAAAAGACAGTTCTTCCGGAGATAAAACTGGAATCGGGGACGTTCTTCTTCGGACCAAATATAACTTTCTGAAGAATCACGAGATCTTGCCGGATTTGGGAGTACGTGGGGGTGTTTCTTTTCCCACGGGAAATGACAAGAACTTCATGGGAGTCGGAGAATTCAAATTTGAGGGTTTGGCTGTGGCTTCTAAATATTATTCATCACCGATCGGAATGATTGGGCCACATGTTAACACGGGCCTCGTACTTGTCAACAACAAGTCCGAGTTGAATCTATTCACCTATATAGCAGGGTTTGATCTGGCTCCTATTCCAGTCTTTGCTTTCTCACTTGATCTCTTGGGCCGCCACGAATTGGATGATAAGGATAACAGCGGAAAGGATATCGTGGACTTGGCTCCAGGATTAAAATGGGCTCCTTATCCCAACACGTTGCTTCAGGCAGCGGTTCAACTTCCCCTCAATAAAAATGAAGGTCTCCGGCCAGATGCGGTCTGGACACTTGGACTCGGAGGAACCTTCTAGCCCGTTAACCGCGGAATGGTTTTTGAAGATAAACCACAAACAAAAGGAGAAGGAGACAGGGTTAATTAATATCCTGAGCGAGCCGAAAGCCGATCAGGGTGCTCCGGGTGTCGGCGCTGTACCAGTTCCGTAATGAACAACGTAGCGCCACCGGAGGGCTGGTCCATCCTCCCCCTCGCCTCAGGCGCACGCCGCAATTTCCACCATTCTTTTCCAACCAGGCCGACCCATCTGTCGGCGCATCATGGTAATCGTCATGCCAGCAGTCCTCGACCCACTCCCACACATTTCCACTCATATCCCTAAGGCCCAGGCCGTTGGGGGTTTTTGTTCCTACCGGCTGGGTCCTACCGGCACTGTTTGAATTGAACCAGGCATAGTTCTCGAGTTGCTCCTGAGCAGACGTTCCCGGCCAGATTTCATCTTTCCCTCTGCTTCGGGCTGCATATTCCCACTCTGATTCCGTGGGGAGTCGATAGCGACTCCCGGTCTCCTGCGATAACCATTTCGCATAGTTCACAGCGTCTTCCCAGGAAACGTTGATGACCGGCCGGTTTCCACGTCCCCAGCCCTCATCTCTCGGCAACGGTCGGCCCGTCGCGATGGCGAATCGGTCGTATTCTTCGAATGTGACTTCAGATTGCCCCATCGCAAACTTTTTAATATTGACATCCCGTAGAGGTTGCTCGGTCGGCTCATCTTCGCCATGAAGATTACCCTGGCGAAAGATCCCTGCTGGAATCGTTATCATTTTGGGTTCAACATGAATACTCATTATGGAAGACAAGCCTTGTAAGATGGCTATCTTGAATGCCTCGTTCTCAGCCCATAACCATGTGCCAATTCCACCCAATAGCATAAGCATTATCCCAACGAGACCTGCCGCTTTCAGCCACCGTTTCCGGCGTTTCGCCCGTTGAAAGTGCTTCTTCAACATCGTCGCGGTTTCGGAACGAGAAACATTCATGTTTTCTAAATCAGAAGGTTGGCCGTTGGCCCTGGACTTTCCTCTGGTGCCCTGACTTTGTCCGCGACTTTCAGAACCTGTTTGATCAGGCAGGGCTTTCGGGGTAGGTTGTTCTGCAGGCGTTGTTGCTTGAGTGTCGTCTTTCACGTGGCGTTCTATTTGAGCATCATAAGCTTGAGGGATAGGACTCCCTAATCATGGCGTGTCCGGCACACCTTGACCTAGGTCTTCATCGGGCTAGGAGATATCGAAACTCGTTCAACGGTGCCGAAGGCCCAGTCCAATTGGACGCGCATAACAGTAAGATCTTTGTCCCGACTAACGGGGACAAGCCTTCCCCCTGGTGCTCCCGTTGCTCCGCCGATCTGCGTGTGACGGTAATGCTGCGATGAGAGGATGTCTGCAACCGTGGCCATAAGGGAATTGGGCAATCGTTGCGACAGCATGTCCTTTTGGAAAGAACCCTTAACTTGAACAAAACGAGAGGTTCATTTGACTGGAGCTGGCGAGAGGAATCGAACCTCCGACCTGCGGTTTACAAAACCGCTGCTCTACCGATTGAGCTACGCCAGCTCGCAAGGATAGAGCTTATCATACCTAAGGGTTGAAGGTTCAACAAATTTAAAGTAGGTAGCAATTTTTTTCATAGCAACCCTTTGGATCAGGCCATATGCAGCATGACCTTTAAGACGCCACGCTCGGCGGCTTTTTCCATGGCCTTCATTCCTTCTGTGAGCGGGTAGTGTGCGTGAATGAGCGGATCGACCCGGATGTGGGCAGCTTCTAATAAGCGGATAGCCGGCGCGAATGGTCCACAACGCGCTCCAATTAAGGAAATTTCCTGAATGACAAATTCCGCCATATCTAGAGAAAGCTTTCCATGGTAGGTGGATTTGAGCACGATGATTCCCCGGGGCCGAATCAATTGGAGGGCCGTGGAAAGCCCTTCCGGACTTCCCGTGGCCTCCACAATCACATCCACGCTTCGAGGAATCTCCCCGGGATTTGACGTAAGCGTGATGCCCATGTCGTTGAGCCATGTGGAATTATCTGGATGTCGGCCTAAAAGGGTCACCGCACACCCGGACAGGCCGAGAATTTGGGCACAAAGTACCCCCAGCTTCCCATCCCCAATGACCACTACGCGGTCTGTCGGTCTGATCGAGACCAGCTGGGTAATTTCACAGGCAGCTGCCAGGGGTTCGATAAAGACAGCCTGATCATCGGTGATGGAATCAGGCACGACAAAAAGGTTTTCAACCGGAAGGGTGAGATAATCAGCAAAGGCCCCATCTCGACCCTGGATTCCTAAAGTCGTTCGATGAGGACAATGCGTGGGTCGCCCACTTAAACACGTTTCACATGTGCGGCAGGCGGCATTAATTTCTCCGACCACTCGTTTGCCGACGAAAGATGTATCGGGGGCATCCTCCACTATTCCGACGAATTCATGCCCTAACACTCCTTGAAAGGCCATATAGCCTTTGATCAGCTGAATATCAGTGGAGCAGATTCCGGCTTGGATCACCTTGATCCTGGCTTCCTGCGGTCCCGGCGATGGAATTGGAAGCTCGGTGTCAAGTCCAAGGCTTTGATGAAGAACAAGTCCACGCATGAATTTCCTACAAGCCACACAATGCTCAATTAATGCTCATTACCATAGCAAAAACACCATGAGTCTTCAGCAACTTCCCTGAATATTCAGCAAGGAAAATCTCAGGTCACAGACTTGTCCATGCTCTGCACAAAGGCAAAACATCCTCCCTCGTTTTCGGGAAAGATTTTTCAATTTCGGACGATAAACGGTAAAACCCAACTGGCGGTTCGATATCAAACGGATCAAAGGAGAATGATGATGATTGCCGGCATTGCCTCTGCACTTTCGGGAATCCAGGCTGGTGGAAGAATACTTAGTGTGGGAGCGCATAATATTGCCAATATGCAAACTGAGGATTTTAAACGAACCCGTGCCCTTCCTGTAGAATCGGCAGCTGGTGGAGTGACGGTCACCTTGGATAAGGATGTGCGGTCCGGTCCGCAATTTTTCTCCAATGAGGTCTCTTTCATCCCTCGGGAAGGATCAAATGTTGATCTGGGCGAAGAAATTATTTCAAATCTACAAGCCAAAAATCTCATTGAAGCTAATATTGCCAGCATCAGAATTCAGGACAAGGTTCTCGGTGCTCTTCTAGATATCACCGAATAGTTTCGCCTTCTCTGCCTGAATCAATCTATCCATTCTTCTTTCATTTCTTCTTTCATTTCATTCGAACAAGCTTCCTATAATACAGACTTTCTCCCGGGTTACCGTCTAAGC
>JAOUGQ010000453.1 GCA_029865515.1 Nitrospirota bacterium | reverse complement strand
GGGAGTTTGCGGCCCCTAATGGTATTCATCGGTTGATGGGGATGGGAGCTGAATGTAGAAGTGATTGGGGGGGTAAAGAACGTGCGAGAAGGGAAGATGGATGTCCGATAACGAATGTCGGGAATGACGTCTTTACCTCGGGGGAGAGCAGGGAGAGCGATTTTGCTGAGACGTGGGTGGTCCACCTTGGCTCAGATCCTTCGCCGGAGCTCAGGATGACAATGCGGGGGAATGAGGGAAATAAGATGGATGCCTGATTACGGCCGTCGGGCATGACGGGGGCGGATTGGTGCTTTTTTGTTTCTGGGAATGTTTGAGGGGATTCATAATGAATGGGGCGCTTCCATCCTGTTTCAGGCTCTTGTGAAGATATCTGAACCAATGCGATTGGAGTACCACATCCATTCGTGTTCCTCTTTCTCTTTAATGTCTGTTGCGTGCAACCATTGGGTATGAATGCTCCCAATGCCGTTTTCCACGATGTGCTGTCCAATCCAGGTGATGATGGTCCGGTAGAGTGGATACACCGCATGAAAGGTGATGACATCCCCTAGAATGCATCCATTGATCTCTGCCCAGAGTGGTTGGCCATCTTCTCCGACTCCTGATTGGAATCGTCCTCTGACCAGTCCCTCCACCACCGATAATTCCAAGATGGATTGATGTTGGTTTTTCCAGGTTCCTTCGAAATTCACAAAAGGCTCCTCGGCCATGATTTCCTCCTTGTTGAGTACGGCTGGTTTTGCCAGGCTTCCGCAGGCGTTTTTCTGAATGACCGATTCTGTTTCCTGAACAGGGTTGCTCCAGTCATGCCCGGACCTTCCCTTGGAGGGCGAGTGCATTGATCGGGGCATACCCGTGTTCGTCATTGTCGAAATAGCAGTAGACATCCTTGCCTGATCGGGCCCACTTTTGACATTTGTTGGCCCACGCACGAAGCGTTTGGTCATGATACGTTCCCTGATAGGCCCCGCCAGGACCATGAAGCCGGATATAGACATACTCTGTGGTGACGATTTCGGGTGACCAGCGGCCGGCCAGATGATAGAGGCAGAAGGCAGCCCCATAGTTGCTGAGCACGTCATAGACCGGTTGTGCGAACCAGCTTTCATCACGGAATTCGAATGCATACCGGAATGGTTGGGGGAGGGCTTGCAAAAATTCTTCCAGCCGGGGAAGGTTCATTTTCCAATGCGGCGGCAATTGAAACAGGATGGGTCCGAGTTTGTGCTGCAGGACGGTGATGGTTTCAAAAAAACGTTCAATGCTTTGCTCCGGATCTTTGAGCTTTTTCATGTGTGTGATGAACCGGCTGCCCTTGCATGCGAACAGGAAGTGTTTGGGTGTTTGCTTCTCCCACTCTCTAAGTGTGTGAGGGGCAGGCAGATGATAGAACGTGTTGTTGATTTCGACAGTGCTCAAGTGGCGGGCATAGAACGGGAGAAACTCTTCACTTGCCATGCCTGATGGATAAAAAGGTCCGACCCAATGAGGATAATGCCAGCCTGATGTCCCGATATGGATTTTGCCCTGGTGCTTCATGGTTCATCGTATGGCCCGTCGGCCGTCATCTGCTGCACAGAAGACGGTCGTCAATTCTGGCGGGCGGTAGGATCGGCCGGTTCCCTGAAAGAAAGCATGCACGCCGAGACGTGTCCAGGAATTACGCGGGTGTTGCATCGGGGTTGTTCTGGCCACCGGAAAGTGGAGATTGTTGCGTTTTCTTCTTCACCACCCAACGATCTTTGAGTTGAGCCAGGAATTTCTGGTGAGTAATCACCACCACTTCATCCTCTTTCCTCACCTCCGTGTCCTTGTCGGGCAGGACGAAGGTATGATCCCGGTAGAGACAAATGGGGTGAAGTTGCCCCGGGATGGCAATCTTTTCTAGGGGGCCTTCGTCTTCCGGACGGGCGACAAAGGAAAAGACGCGGGCCTCATCTTTAATCATCCCCGACAGTTCGAGCAAATCCCGGCCGGCGAATTTGTCTGCCAAATATCGCCCCATCGTGCCGGCTGGAATGATCGTTTCCTCAAGGCCCAGCTCCAGACAGATGTGTTCAAATTCCGGATTGACAATCTTGGTGACCACGCGCGGAAACCCCAGGGACCGGCCAACCAGGCTGGCGATAATGTTGGCTTGATCATTGCCGGCTAAACAAAATAGAAAATCCGAATGCTCGGGGTCTGTTTCTCGTTGAATGGCCGGGGTGGTTCCGTCTCCATGGACGAACCCGCAATCGAGATCCTTGCTGAGTTCATTAATCCGTTCTTTGTTGCTTTCGACGATGACGACTTCGTGCCCTCGTTTTAAGAGAATTTCCGCCGTCATCACCGTCAATGAGCTGGCTCCAATAAAAACCGCTCTC
>JAOUGQ010000130.1 GCA_029865515.1 Nitrospirota bacterium | reverse complement strand
CTATGCCACTTCGCATTCTGCAGACAGGATGGATGTCCGGGGAGGGCGTTTTCATGGAATGCTCAATACGGTCTCTGAAAATTCACGGACCAACCGAACAGGAGAATTTCCACCAGATTCAGAATGAGGCAATGTATCCAGGGAGACCATGACAATCTGCCCTTCTTGAGGCACGATGAATCCCAATTGACTTTGCGCCCGTTGAGCGACTCGTTGCGGGTCGGTTAACTCCGATAGCCGAACCTGCAATCCTTCTTGCTGTTTTTTTAATGCCGCTCGCTGAGTTTCTAAATCTTCAATGGCATACCCCAGCCGCCACATATCAATCTTGACTCCCACATACACTAGACACCACACCCCCAACATAATCATGACTCCAAGAAACACGTTTTTCTTCATGGATTTTCTCCTTCCGGGATGCGCTCGGCCACGCGCAACTTTGCGCTTCTGGCACGAGGATTGTGTCGAATTTCTGTTTCACTCGGGATGACGGGTTTTTTCGTCAGCAAGGAAATTTGCGGGCGCTCTCCCCGTGCCATTGAACGGAAGGCGTGCTTCACAATACGATCTTCCAATGAATGGAATGCCACCACGCAAACTCGTCCTCCTTCCTTCAATAGTTCGACAGCATCCCGCAAAGCTGGCTCCAGCAAATCCAATTCCCGATTCACCCGAATGCGAAGCGCCTGAAAAGTCCTGGTGGCAAAATGCAATCGCCCCTTTTTGTAGGCAAGTGGAAGAGCGTGTTGAAGAACGTTCACCAAGGCTTGGGTTGTCTGAATAAAACCGGTTTGTCTGGCCTGCACGATGGCACGAGCAATCCGACGGGAATAGCGCTCTTCACCATACGAAAAAATAATATCAGCCAACTCTTTTTCCGGGAGATAATTAACCAAATCAGCTGCCGTCGCTCCCTGGGTTTGATCCATGCGCATATCCAAGGGACCACTAAGAGAAAAACTAAATCCGCGCTCTGGTTGGTCCAGCTGCAATGAAGACACCCCTAAGTCAAAAACAACCCCGTCGACCTTCTCGTAGCCTGCTTCATGAACAAAATCTTTAATGTGGGAGAAATTCCCATTGAATATCTTTACGGATTTTCCAAATTTGCTTAATGTTTTTTTCGCGTAAACAATGGCCTGATGATCACGATCCAAACCAATAATATGAGCATTATTTCCAGCTTTTTCGAGTATTTTCAGCGACGTTCCACCGACCCCCAATGTACAATCCACATAGATTCCACCTGGCAGTGGATTAAGCCAAAAACATATTTCCTCAACAAGAACAGGTATATGAGCATCATTCATTCATGAAATTTCTTATTATTAATCCAGTCTCTCCCACTTTTTCCCACTCATCCAGTATACATTTAGGGCCAATGATGTCAAGCACTTACAAAATGAAGTAATACCAGGGGAAACTACGGAATGCTCGAAATGAGACTTAATGAAAAAAATTGGGGTAATCCGACCTGATGGCTTTACACCCTCAAGCCTGTCACTTCTCCATTTTTTCAAGGGTACAGAGTGTAGAGCATCCTCGGGAATGGAATGGTTTCTCGAACATGGTCCAACCCACAAATCCAGGCAACAACCCGTTCAATACCCATTCCAAAGCCGGCATGGGGAACCGTTCCATACCGCCGAAGATCCACGTACCACTTAAAGGCCTCTTCAGGAAGATGGTGGGCTTGAATTTGGGCAAGCAAGACATTTAAATCATGGATACGCTGCCCTCCGCCAATGATTTCTCCATACCCCTCAGGAGCTAACATATCCATACACAACGCCAAATCTGGCCTCTCGGGGTCTTTTGCCATATAAAAAGCTTTTGCTGCTGCCGGATACCGGTGAACAATCACGGGACGATCAAATTCTTGTGCCAATTGAGTTTCTTCATCCCCTCCGAAATCATCACCGAATTGAATGGGCACTCCTTTTTTTTGAAGCCGTGCAATGGCTTCTTCATAGGTTATTCTTGGAAACGGCGCAACCATCGCTTCTAATCTAGGAATATCCCGCTCTAAAATTTCCAATTCAGTTCGACGGGCTTCTAAGACCCGCTGAATAACCGAAGAAACCAATTCCTCTGCCAATTGCATCGCATCCGGCAATTCGGCAAATGCTATTTCCGGCTCAACCATCCAAAATTCCATGAGGTGCCGCCGGGTTTTTGATTTTTCGGCACGAAAGGTTGGGCCAAAACAGTAAATTTTTCCGAATGCCGCCGCAGCCGCTTCCCCATACAATTGGCCGCTTTGCGCTAAATAGGCCACCTGATCAAAATATTGGGTTTGAAACAATGTCGTCGTGCCTTCACAGGCATTGGGAGTAAAAATTGGCGTATCGATTAGGGTAAACCCCCGCTCATCAAAAAAATTCCGGCAGGTCCGAATAATTTCATGGCGGATTCGTAAAATGGCGTGCTGGCGTCGGGAACGCAACCAAAGATGCCGATACTCCATCAGAAATCCAACCCCATGCTCCTTTGGTTGGATTGGAAAAGGTTCGGCAATTTGAATAACGTGAATTCTCGAGACATCGAGTTCGAAACCGCCAGGCGCGCGAGCATCATTCCGAGGCTTTCCGGTAAGCACCACGGAAGACTCCTGGGTTAACTGGCTGCACAAAGAAAATTGCTCTTCTCCCACTTCTCCTTTGCTTAAAACGGCCTGTAAATCTCCCGTGCCGTCACGCACCGTCAAAAAGCTTAATTTCCCACTTGATCGACGGTTGCGGAGCCATCCCTTGATGATTATATCCTGGCCTTCAAACTTTGAAATCTGTTCAATCGACACAACCGGCTTTTCCAACATGATCCTGCTCCCTCTCGCTCGCACAAAGAATGAATTGACACTCTGAAAATTCAGCCGCTATGATAATTTGTCTACAAGGAGTTACTTAGGAACGTAAGGAGGCTTTCAAGATGAGTTACACCATTACCGTCCGCGAATTAAAAGCGCGCATGGATAAAGGCGATCAGATTTTTTTATTGGATGTGCGGGAACCGCATGAATACTCTCTGGCGAAAATAGACGGATCAGTCCTGATTCCCTTGGGTCAGGTTCCTCATTCCCTGAAACAATTGGACCCCAATGCTGAGATTGTCGCCTACTGTCATAAAGGGATGCGGAGTGCCGACGCCGTAGGATTTCTTCTCCAACAAGGATTCTCGAATGTTAAAAACCTGATTGGGGGCATCGAGGCATGGTCTCTTGAAATCGATCAGTCCGTCCCTAGATATTAAGGGCCATGGTCTAAGGAAATATCTCCCCTTCACAAACATCTTAGGCTCTAAACTCAGCCACGGAAAAATTCAACGGTCCTGTTAAGCCCTTCTTGCAAGGGAACTTGAGGGTCCCAGCCGAATTTCTCCCTGATTTTCGTCACATCCAACACGCTTCGAAATTGCTCACCCTTCTTTGCCGCTCCATATAAGTCTTTACATTGACTCTTCGTCAAATCCTTGATAATTCCATAACATTCATTGACAGTGGTCTCCTGACCAGTCCCCACATTGAAAGTCCCCTGAATATCTTCTCCCAAAGTCACCATGATGGCTTCCACCACATCATCCACATAGACAAAATCCCTTGTCTGCTTGCCGGTTCCATTGATAATGGGTTGGCCTCCATGCAGCATTTGCTTTGAAAAAATGGCCACGACGCCTGCTTCACCTTCAGAATCTTGCCTGGGCCCATAGACATTCGCAAAACGAAGCGCCACATACCGGAGGCCGGTGGCATTCGCGTAATAGGTCAGATACTTCTCGCCGGCTAACTTACTAATTCCATAGGGGGAAAGAGGATCTGTCCGATGCGCCTCCGAAGCCGGGAAGACTTCCTGCTCTCCGTAAATTGCGCCCCCAGAAGACGCAAAGGTCACCTTTCGCACACCGTTCTTCACCGCATGCTCTAAAATATTAATGGTCCCTAAAATGTTCACCTCCGCATCAAACCCAGGATCCTCTGTTGAATGACGAACGTTCATTTGTGCGGCAAGATGCACCACGATCAGAGGACGCTCATTTCGGAAAATCCGTTCAATGCGCTTGCTCTGGATATCCATTTTATAAAATTGGGCCTTTTTGTTGACATTTTTTCTTTTTCCTGTTGAAAGATTATCAACAACAACAACCTGGTTCCCTTCTTGAATCAAACGATCCACCAGATGAGATCCAATGAATCCGGCTCCCCCAGTCACCAGAACTTTTGTAGACATGTACGTCATTCTCCTTTTTCATTTTTAGGTTAAGGGGAAACACGAGCAGTCGGCTCGTTTCCATTAGAGCACTTCCTAGCGTCCTTTTTTAAACCCACCAACATCTCCTTGTTTCCTTTTTTACCCAACAGGGTCGAATCCATGACTCCGATGACCTCCAGCCGAAGGGAACGGGCATATTCCACAAAACGGTCCCTCACCTGCTCACGCAAGCTTTCATCACGCACAATGCCTCCTTTTCCCACTTGTCCTTTCCCTACTTCAAACTGCGGTTTGACCAATGCCACAAGGTGGGCCTGCTCGCGTAAGACAGGCAAAATCACAGGCAAAACCAATCGAAGTGAAATAAAGGAAACATCAATCACCGCCAAATCAACCGGCTCGGGAATATCCTGTGGGCAAAGATTGCGGATATTGAAGCGGTCCATCACCACCACTCGAGGATCCGATCTCAATCGCCAATCCAGCTGCCCGTACCCCACGTCAATGGCATAAACCCTATTGGCGCCGCGTTGTAGCACACAATCTGTAAATCCTCCGGTTGAGGCCCCAACATCCATGACCACACAGCCTGAGCAGGAAACCGCAAAAGCATCTAAGGCTGGAGCTAATTTTTCACCAGCCCGGCTGGCATATTCCCATTCCGGCTTGGTCAGTTCCAGCGAAACAGTTTTCGCTACAAGTTTTCCCGGTTTATCAATAAGAACCCCGTCTACTTTCACACGCCCTGCAAGAATGAGGCGACAGGCCTGTTCCCTGCTTGCTACAAGCGCATGCGTTACAACAAGGGAATCCAGCCGTTCTTTTAAAGATTTCCGGGACGTGGCGGATGATTGTACAGCCTTCATCATCTTCATATTCATGAAGCAGGAAAATGCAATTTCTACTGGGTAGCAGAGATAATGCGGAAGAGAGATCTAAGATTCCGTTGAATTGGAATCCTCCACTGAAAAAGCCTGTATACGTTTCCTTCCATCCTTATCTTGGACAAGAATTTCCACTTTCCGTTCTGCGTCATCCAGCATTTTCAGACAGGTTTTGGAGAGCTTGACCCCTTCCTCAAAAATCTTCAAGGATTCATCCAAGGAAAGCTCTCCACCCTCCAACTCAGACACAATGGTTTCTAAGCGGGACAGAGCTTTTTCAAATTTTAATACAGCCATGGATACCGTCCAAATATGATTTATTATTCAACTCGGGAAGGATGATTTCTCTTTCTCCTATTATCCCTCCCACACATTATAGCCATGCCGGAGTATGAAGCAAAAGGGCATTCCTCAGCTCGGAGGATGGGTACGTTGTACCAGGCAAATCAGCTCTCCTTCATGGAGTCTGGCGCGTACCGACTCTCCCGCAGATACATCTGTTGATTTTTTCACTACTTTTCCATCTCGCAGGGAATGAACAATACTATATCCTCTAGCTAAGACTGCTAGAGGACTTAATTGATTCAACTGAGACACCCACAACTCTGTTTGGTGGCGTTTCGCAAGAATACACCCCGATATCCCTCGAACGAGTCGTGTTCCTCGCTCAATTAAAGCACGTTGCTGCCGATGTATTTCATACAGGGGATTCCTTTCCCAAATCGCAGACTGGTGACTCAGCAACCGCATTTGTAGATTTCGGCACCAGTGCTTCATTCTTACATAGAGTTGGCGTTCCAAATCATCCACTTGTTGCACAAATTTTCCAAGCATCAGTCTGGGCTCAGGCAACCGCCCGGTTTGAACCTGAACTCGGACTGTCCTCGCGGCAATCATACTCCTCATAGACCGCTCCAACCTTACTTGATGATGGCCCAGATGATGCCTGACCGTGAAGCAATCCGGAACTACCAACTCAGCGGCAGCAGAGGGAGTGGGAGCCCGACAATCAGCGGCTAAATCTGAAAGTGTCACATCGGTTTCATGGCCCACAGCGGACACCACCGGTATCCGAGAAGAGGCAATGGCCCTAACCACACATTCTTCATTGAAAGCCCATAGATCTTCCAACGATCCTCCACCTCGTCCGACAATCAGCACATCCAATTCACCTAATTCGTTGAGTGCCTGAATCGCACCGACGATTTGCCCGACAGCCTCATCACCCTGCACGGCCACCGGAGCAATCAGAACCTGAGCAAAAGGCCAACGTCGATGCATAATGGTCAGCAGATCATGGATCGCAGCACCAACGGGTGAAGTCACCAGTCCAATTCGCTGCGGGTACTGAGGAAGCGATTTTTTCCTTGCAGGCTCGAATAATCCTTCAGCTTCCAATTTGGCCTTCAGTTGGAGAAAAGCCAATTGCAACGCTCCAATGCCCTTGGGCTCCAAGGCTTCTAATAGTAATTGATAGTCCCCCCGTGGTTCATACACCGACACACGTCCCAACACAAAGACCTCCAGGCCATCCTGAAGCACAAACTTCAATCGTTCGACCTGACTCCGAAAGAGCACAGCCCGGATCTGACTCGACTGATCTTTCAGCGTGAAATACCGGTGCCCAGAAGACGGGCAACGAAGATTAGAAATTTCCCCTTCAACCCAGAGCGAGGGGAAATTCTGTTCGAGAGTTGAACGAATCTGTCTCGTGAGAGCCGAGACGGTGAGCAAAGAAGGGAAAAGCCCTGGCACGTGAGATGAATTACTCAAACACACGAAGACGCGTGATTTGAGTGGTTTTTCCGGTTGTGTGATTAAGGTCCAAAACCGCCGCGCTCAGGACAGCAGGGCCGGTCGCCACTTCGAATCTTCTCGGAAGCTGGGTCAAAAATTTCTGAATGACCAAATTTGGCTTCATGCCAATGACGGATTGAACCGGGCCGGTCATCCCCACATCGGTTAAATACCCTGTCCCCTGCGGTAATATTTGTTCGTCAACCGTTTGGACATGGGTATGTGTTCCCACAACCGCAGAAACTTTGCCGTCCAAAAAATAGCCCATGGCCATTTTTTCCGATGTCGTTTCGGCATGCATATCCACAAGAATTTGATTCGTATGCGTTGCTAATTCAGCCAGCTCGCGTTCGGCAACGCGAAAGGGACAATCCACCATGGGCATAAACACTCGCCCCATGAGTTGCAAAATCCCCAGGCGCTCTCCATGAACAGTTTCGACAATACACGTCCCTTTCCCAGGCACGCCATCGGGATAATTCGCTGGACGGATCACTCGATGTTCTTTCTGCAGGTACTCCAGCGCTTCACGTTTATCCCAGGCATGATTGCCTAACGTAATCGCGGAAAGACCTAAATCGAAGAGTTCTTCAGCAATATCTGGAGTGATGCCAAATCCACCTGCCGCGTTTTCCCCATTCCCTACGACCAAGTCTATATGATGATCCTGAATAACTTTCGACAGGTGCTTTAACAGCACTCGCCGCCCGGGATCTCCCATAATATCTCCGATAAACAATACCTTCATAAGTATCTTTCAAAAACAATGCTATTTGGCAAATTCAATAAACCGATTTTCCCGAATGACAGTAACTTTGATCTGCCCGGGGTATGTCAGTT